>NZ_LKGQ01000007.1:0-145259 GCF_001401785.1 Pseudoalteromonas sp. P1-16-1b
AGTGGTGGAGGGAGCTGGATTCGAACCAGCGAAGGCTGAGCCGTCAGATTTACAGTCTGATCCCTTTGGCCGCTCGGGAACCCCTCCACGATAATTCTTTATACTAAGCACTTCCGGTAAAAGGAAAGTGGTGCCGACTAACCGAGTCGAACGGTTGACCTACTGATTACAAGTCAGTTGCTCTACCAGCTGAGCTAAGTCGGCACTGCTTTAGTACGGGGCGAGATTCTAGAGTAAGGTTTATTGGGATGCAACCAAAAAATTAAAAAAAATGTGATTTTATGCTTCAAACGCTCACTATTCGCGCAAAAAGCGGTTTTTTTGTTGTTTTTAACTCTTTTTAGCTAACTCATACCAGTAATTTAAGCCTTTCATCACTAGCATTGGGTCGAAAATACTGTCTGAAAAATACCCTTGTAATAGCTGACCATAACCACCAGCAAAAATTAAAAGGCTATTTTTTGTATTTAAATGCAGCTTTGCTTGTTCAATTGCGCCAATAGTTGCCACTAAAGCACCATTTTTTAATCCGTTAGGAGTGTTTTTGCCAAGCTCATTAGCAAATGGCGTGTTTTCATCATCAAATACGCGCTGAGTATTTTGAGTGAGTGAGGCAGTCATTAAATCAAGCCCTGGTAATATCCAACCACCTAAGTGCTGTCCATCATTATTAAGGACGTCTATAGTCGTCGCCGTGCCAGCATCAACAACAATTGCGGCCGTATTAGGGTAAAGCGTATAACCACTAATGAGCGCCAACCATCTATCTATACCCAAATTACCCACTTGTTGATACGCGCAATGCAACGTACCGAGCTCATGACTAACCGTAGCCTCAAAGCAATCGATATTTTGTGCTTGGGCTTTTTCTAATAGCTGCTTGAGTAATTCACTACGACCCACACAAGCGTAAACAACAACCGTAATTTGCAGCCATGGAATATTATTAGTATCGCATGGCTGTATTTGCCCATCTTGCCACAATACAGCTTTGAGCGAGGTATTACCTACATCAATGAGTAATCTCATGCTTGCGCCTTTCTTAATGAAATCTCACCGCCATAATAACTTTTCACTTCACCGTCTTGGCGAATACGTACACCACCGTGCGCATCTATACCTTCACAAATGCCACACCAGCTACGATGCCCGGTATTAAGCTCTACCTGCTGACCAGCAAATGCATTTAATGCATTCCATTGTTGATACATAGTTTGTAAGCCATTCTCACGATATTGCGCTAAGCGTTGCTCTAAACAATAAGTTAATGAAGCTACTAGTTGATTTTTATCTAGCTGCTGGGTGTGCTGACTTAAATCGGTCCACGCTTGGTCAATGTACTGACTGGCACTTTGTGGCATATTTAAATTAATACCAATCCCTATTACCAACTTACATGGCCCTTGTGGCTGCCCATCTAATTCTACCAAGACACCTGCGAGTTTTTGTTTGTTTATATAAATGTCGTTTGGCCATTTAAGCTCTACTTCAATACCATAAAGTGCTTTTATCGCATCATACACCGCTAAACCAACAGCAATTGATACGCCCATCGCGGCTTGTAAGCCATCGTCTAAGCGCCAAAAATAACTGTAGTATAAGTTTGCACCAAAGGGTGATTGCCATACTCGGCCTCGACGCCCCCGCCCTGCTTGCTGCATTTCGGCTACAATCACGGTGCCCGATTCGAGCGCTGCTTTAGCTTGAATACGGCGCATTAACTCGCTGTTGGTTGAATCAATTAGTGGTTGCACTTCAATATTCGCGATATTAGCGCCTAACTCAGTATAGTGCTGCTGTATACTTTGCTGATTAAGTAAACCTACTTGGTTATTTAAGCAATAGCCTTTACCCGTAACTTTAAATACATCTAAGCCCATAGCCTGTAAGCTTTGAATATGCTTACTTACCGCCGCGCGACTTATTCCTAATTCATCACCTAGTGCTTGCCCAGAGACAAACCCACCTTCATTCAGTGCATTTAAAATAGCCAGCTTGTTTCCATCAGGTGCTTTCATACTGATTGCTCCAAAGAGATATGGCATTCGTTGTGTTGATCAATTAACCGCACTTCGTGTTCTAAGCTTATGTTATAGCGCGCTAAAACAGTGTTTTGAATATGGGTGATCATGCTGATCAAATCATCCCCTGTACTGTGACCATGGTTAACGAGCACCAAAGCTTGTTGTTGATGCACTTCTATACCTGCAATTTTATATCCCTTTAATCCCGCTTGCTCTATTAACCACCCTGCAGCCACTTTATGGTGACCGGCACCATGCGGGTAATGAGGTACCTCAGGATACGCCGTAATTAACTGCGCTAATTCACTATTGGTGATAATAGGGTTCTTAAAAAAACTGCCCGCATTAGCCAGCTTATAGGGATTTGGAAGTTTGCTGTTACGCGTTTGTATCACTTGTGCGCATACTTGTTGTGGCGTCGGGTTTTTTAGTTGTTGTAGCGGCCCATAACTGAGTACTGGCTGCCATATTCTGGACAACTTAAAGTGCACTTGGGTGATCACTGCTTTATTTTTTAGCGCGTGTTTAAATACCGATTCACGATAAGCAAAGTGACATTGCTGATTAGTTAAAGATTTAAAGCTACCGCTATCAATATCAAAATAGTCAACAGCTTCAATAAACTGAGCTATTTCTACGCCATAGGCACCAATATTTTGTACTGGTGCAGCGCCGACTGTACCAGGGATGAGGGCTAAGTTTTCAAACCCCGCGATACCTTGCTCCAGCAAGTAAGTCACTAATTGATGCCAATTTTCACCGGCAGCTACACTAACTAAAAAGTCATGCGAGCGCTCAGTTATAGTAATGCCTTGGGTTGCCATTTTAATGACCGTGCCTGCATAGTCATTTAAAAAAATAGTATTACTGCCCTCACCCAACAAACAAAAAGGGACTTTAAAGCACTGACTTTTAAGCTGCGCTGAGTCGGTAATCTCGACAAAATTTTGGCATTGGCTACTTAATGCAAATGTATGTAGGGGTTGTAATGAGTGCGGCACAAAGCCCTCTAAAGGTAGCAGTAATTAATCGCTCTAGTTTAACTCATCGTCGCAAATTGCGCATCAGCTTGTAAAAATTGTTCAACCCACTGCAGCAATCATGATATAAAACCTGCACTTTTTTTATTTGTACTCAAGGTAATTATGAAAATCAAACCTCTTTTTTTAAGCCTCGCTATGGCAGGTATGTGCTCGCAAGCAATGGCCAGCGCTATTGATCAAAATTCCTACGCCAACCTTGATGATGTTATCACCACGCATTTAAACCTTGATTTAGACATCGACTTTGCTGATAAGCAATTGGAAGGTTTTGTTGAGCATACGCTACAGTGGCAAAATGCCAACAGTAAAAAGCTAGTACTTGATACCCGTGATCTTGATATTGATAAAGTGATGTATCAAACGGCAAATGGCAATTGGCATAAAGCTAGTTTTAACCTTGCTAACCGCGATGATGTTAAAGGCTCAAAATTAACTATTACCTTTAAAAATCAAGCACAAAAAGTTCGTATTTACTATAACAGCCGCCCAGAAGCGTCTGGCTTACAGTGGCTAACGCCAGAGCAAACTGCCAGTAAAACTCACCCGTTTATGTATAGCCAATCACAAGCGATTCATGCACGTAGTTGGATCCCAGTGCAAGACACCCCTGCAATGCGCGTAACTTATAATGCGCGCATTCATACCCCTGAGGATATTCGTGCAGTAATGAGTGCTGATAATAAAGATGCTCTTTATAAAGATGGTGATTACCACTTCACTATGCCACAAGCAATTTCACCTTACTTAATTGCAATTGGTGCAGGTAACTTAGAATTTAAGGCCATGTCTAAGCAAACTGGTATTTTTGCAGAGCCAACTATTTTAGACGCCTCGGTTGCTGAATTTAATGACACCCAAGCGATGATCGACAAAACCAATGCCATGTACGGCGACTATGCATGGGGTCGTTATGATTTACTTATGCTACCACCTAGCTTTCCGTTTGGTGGTATGGAAAACCCACGCTTATCATTTATTACGCCTACGGTTGTTGCCGGCGATAAAAGCTTAGTTAATCTGATTGCGCATGAACTTGCACATTCTTGGTCTGGCAACTTAGTGACGAACGCTACATGGGAAGATTTATGGTTAAACGAAGGTTTTACCTCTTACGTTGAAAACCGCATTATGGAAGAGGTATTTGGGCGTGACCGTGCTGTTATGGAACAAGCACTTGATGCAGCTGGCCTACGTGCGCAACTTAAAACCATTGATGCCCCAGATACACGCCTTAATTTAAAACTAAATGGCCGCGATCCGGATGATGCGTTTAGCTCAGTGCCTTACACAAAAGGTCAGCTATTTTTAATTTACCTAGAAGAAAAATATGGCCGTGATAAGTTTGATGATTTTGTTAAGACCTACTTTAATGAGTTTGCATTTAAATCGCTAACCACTGCGCAATTTGTTACTTACATCAAAGCTAACTTAATTGAAAAGTATCCAGGCGTAGTGACCATGGATAAAGTAAACGAGTGGATTTTTCAGCCAGGTTTACCAAGTGATGCACCTAACCCAACCTCTGACGCGTTCGATAAAGTCGATACTGCAACAGCGAGCTGGTTAAAAGGGGATACAACTGCCGCACAATTACCCACTGCAAATTGGACTGTGCATGAGTGGCTACACTTTTTAAACAACTTACCGCGCGATTTAAGCATTGAAAAAATGACTGAATTAGACGGCGAGTTTAACTTAACCCAATCAACCAACGCAGAACGTGCGTTTGCATGGTACATGCTAGCAGTAGGTAATGGTTACCAACCAATTTACCCTGCGCTTGATAAGCATTTATCGGGTATTGGTCGTCGTAAGCTTATCGTGCCGCTTTATAAAGCGCTTATTACCAATGGTAAAAAAGATTGGGCACAAAGCGTATACTTAAAAGCACGTCCGGGTTATCACCCACTGGCACAAGGTACCATTGACGCATTATTTAAATAGCGTTATCAATAAATTAAAAAGGGCCAACTTGGCCCTTTTTTAATGCTTAATTATTTTGTTACTTTATCTAAAAAAGCCTGCCTTTCAGCGAGCGTTGCTTGTTGCCACCAAAAGTCGAGCATATTGGCAGCGCTTGGCATGCCCTTACCATTAATTGGCGCAATCGGTTTAATTGGGCGGCTTGGTTTTTGTGGGCCGGCAGGGGTTTCTGAGGCCTGCTGATTAAACTGTGAACTTTGTAGTTGTCGTTCAGCTATCACATTTAATGGCTCAGCTAAGGTACTGCCTTTTGCTTTTAAGCTTACTTGCGGTGCCTCAGCAAATACTTTCGCTGCCACCGCATTTTCAGCACGATTAAATACTAAGGTGTAATCTTTACCTGCTTCAACAGTTACATTGACCCAAAAAGGCTCTGACTCAATCACTTCGTGATCGTCATAACCTAAATCATATAAATCTGTGTATTTAAGCTTTAACTGATAAGTACCCGGTGCTAATTCAACATCATCAACACGACTAAAAATCGAACTTTCAATGACTCGTTCACCCACTTGTAAAGGAACAAACTCCTCGGGAAAGTGAATGTTTTCTGCCAAACTAGATGCACTCACCAAGAGCGCCGCTAAACTGCCTAATAATATTGATTTACGCATAATTACTCCTTTAGTTGATTTCAGTTTGACACTGCTGGCAAAATTTGTCATTAGTGACATACATATTAATCGAACAAATTAGAGTCATCATTATGAGTCAAGAGACTATTTTTACTAAAATTATTAATCGTGAAATTCCTGCTGACATTATTTACGAAGACGACCTAGCACTTGCATTTAAAGATATTAACCCTCAAGCACCCTTTCATGCGTTGATTATTCCTAAACAAGCCATTGCCACGATTAATGATGTCACTGAGGAAAACTCACATCTTGTTGGTCATCTATATGTGGTAGCGGCTAAGCTTGCCAAACAACTTAATTTTAGCGATGACGGCTACCGCGTGGTGATGAACTGCAATGAACACGGTGGACAAACCGTTTACCATATTCATTTGCATATGCTGGCGGGAAAAGAAATGGGCTGGCCTCCGTATCAAAACACTAAAAAAGTTGCCCTTTAGTCACCCATTAAATCCTGTATCTTAAAAAATACATTAAAAATACGGCGTTTTTCTTATATACCAAAAAAACAATTACTTATTTGCAACATTTTATGTTTAAATAATTGGAAATCGCACCTTTTCTCCAGTGAAATTGTTATTCCCTAATACAAAAGGTGTGCAGGGATCGTGGTAAGATTAATTAGCCAGCTTTATAAAAGAGTAAAAAAACATGAGCAGTTCAGCCTTTTTGTTGTTAGACGAAGAACCAATTAACACTATTGGTATTAACGTTTTAGAGCCTTTGTTAAAAACACAGGGCCTTGACGTAACTACGGGTACAAATATTTTAGATGTTCCGGTAGGTACTCGCTTATTGTTCATTGAAACATCAAGTAAAGACGCGTGGACTAAGCTAAAAGAACAACTCGTTAATTTGCGTATCAAATGCGATATTGTGTTGTTTAATTTAGATGAAAACCCAGAGCTCGCTAACCGTGCATTACTCAGTGGTATTCGCGGTGTATTTTACACCACCGATAATGCTGATGTACTCATGAAAGGGATTCGTTTACTACTTGAAGATCAGCTTTGGTATCGTCGTGATATTATGTGTAATGCGCTTAACCGCATGCTGCAATTTAATAAAGACGCACTACACAAGCTAACCGATGGTGATATTGAGCCAATCAAACTCACTAAACGTGAAAAAGCAATTATCTCGTTAATGAGTAATGGTTCTAAAAATAAAGAAATTGCTGAAGAGTTAAGCATTAGCCCGCACACGGTTAAGACTCATTTATACAGTGCATTTAGAAAAACTAAATGTCGTAACCGTATTGAACTACTCTCTTGGGCACAACAAAATATTCCTGACGAGATTCGTTAAGGCTTATTTTAATAAATTCAATACAGGCACTTTAGGTGCCTGTTTTTATATCTTCTTTAAAAATCGCTGTTGGGGTCTTAATGCTCGACTCATTTACGCTTTATTTTGCCAGTATCGCTGTTATGACAGTGATGACGTTACTAAATTTTTTAACTTGGCGTACCAACAAGCATGTTCCCGGCACGTTACTTTATATTTCCTACCCTTTACTACTATTAGCCGCCATTGTGGGCTTTGCGCTCATAGGTAAAATCCCTGAAAAGCTTGCCATTACCTTTGCTAATAGCATGATGTTTTTAGCATCCATTGTGCACTGCTTATCGCTGAGTCAGTTTTTAAATTATCGTGGTCGTGGTTTTAAATTTGTTTGCCTATTTACCGCTGCCAGCGCTTTATTGCTTGTTTACTTCACTTTTTTTCAGCCATCTATGCGCTCACGGGTTTATATTTCTGACTTTCAACATATTGTAGAAGCCGCTTTTTTACTATTTGTTTTTTTTAAATATGCGCGAAAACCTTATCCTAATGCCAGTATTGTTTACATTATTATTTTAACTTTGGTTGCAGCCAGCTTTATCACTCGAACTATTTTTATGGATCGCGTTGCACAACAAGATGCAATATTAAACCCATGGTTTGACTCACTATTATTTTTGAACAGTGTGATTGCCCCTATGTTTTATGCAGCCGGTATGGCGCTATTGTGTAATGAACGCAGAGAATTAAGGCTTAATAAACTTACCGAAAAAGCACACAAAGACTTAGAGATTCGCGGGCTCTTTTTATCAACTATAAGCCATGAAATACGCACCCCATTAAACGGCATTTTAGGCAGCGCACAACTGGTGTTAAACCAAACTAGCGACAGCCGCAATAAAGCTTATTGCGAAGCCATTATCAACTCAGCTGAGTCACTCAACTTACTAGTAGATAAAGTGCTGGAATACGCAAGCTTAGATCAGCATGACGAAGCCTTGTACGAAGAAGACATAGAGTTCAAAACTTGGCTACAAAACTTATGCCTGCTGTTAAGTCCTCTGGCCGAACAAAAACAGCTTAAATTTGAGCTTGCCTGTAACATCCCTGATAAAGCCTGTTATTACTGCGACCAACAAAAGCTCAGACAAATCATTATTAATCTTGTTGGTAATGCGATTAAATTTACCGACACCGGCACAGTAAAAGTACAGATTGATTTAATTAATGAAACTCAGCTCGATCATACTCTTAAAGTAAGTGTACTCGATTCGGGCCCGGGTATTGAAAAAGATGAAATTGATTACTTAACTGAGCCCTACATTCAAAGCAGCGCCGGTAAGGAAAAAGGCGGAACGGGGCTTGGTCTGGCTATAACTAGTCGCCTTCTCGATAAAATAAATAGCCAACTAGAAATCACCAGTGAGCTGGGAGTGGGTAGCGTATTTAGCTTTAACATGACACTAGCCATAGGTGAACTTAGCCTTGTAGAGCAGCGCCATCAAAGTAAGGATTATTTAACCGGACTTGATGTGTTACTTGTTGAAGATTTAGATTTAAACCAAAAAATAGCTGTTGAATTTATGGCTGACGACGAGCATAAAATTAAGCTCGCTAAAGATGGCAAAAGTGCGATTGAGTTGATGAAAAAATATCACTTTGATGTGGTGTTACTTGATATGAACTTACCCGACTTAACAGGGCAGCAAGTGCTAAAAACACTCAAACGAGTGGAGCATAAAAATCAGCGAACTCCGGTGCTGGCCTTTACCGCCAGTTTGAGCCCTGATGAAATAAAAGAATACTTAGCACTGGGTATTAAAGACATTGTTGGCAAGCCATTAAAGCAAGAAAAACTACGTCAAGCTTTGAGTGATTCACAGTCAACACAAACCACTAGCATTGCCGTCGAGCTGGTTGATACGTTATACGATGAAACTGCCACAGAAACCCTAACAAGCTCTTTTAGTATTGATGAAGTATCTTCTATTTATAATGAGTTTATCCTATCTGCGCGTAACAAACTGAGCCGTTGCCAAGCTTTATTAGAGCAAGACCCCGAGCAATGCATTAAGTTATTACATCGCCAAGCCAGCACCGCAATGCAACTTGGCTTTAATAGCTATGGACTGGCTCTTAAAAAAATTGAGCGACGCCTGCTAGATAAAAAACCATTAAATAACTCGTTAAATGAAGCCAGCACACTGTGGCAACACAGTTTAGAGGCGTATTTAAAGTATGTACGCCAAGGGCTAGGGTAATACGGCCACCAGCTACCAAGTTTCACGACAGTAACAAATGATCAAGCATATTTACTATTTATACTGTTATTTTCTACCGTATATATCGTCAAATCGCTCTATATCGCTTTCATCTAAAATGGCACCCGTTTGAACTTCAATAACAACTAAGGGTTCGGACTGATTATTCGCTAAGCTGTGCAGTTGTTTTGCACCAATATAACAAGATTGGTCATGGGTCAGCGTTAAGCTTTGCTGGTCAATACATATATCTGCAGTACCTGAGACAACCACCCAATGCTCGGCACGGTGCTGGTGACGCTGGGTTGAGAGCCTAGCCCCACTTTTTACGGTGATTTTTTTAACCTTAAAGCCGATACTTTCTACTAGCGTACGATAATTTCCCCAAGGGCGGTAAACCACCTGATGATGCGCCAGTTTGTCATTTTGCGTAATTGCCAATTGCTTAAGTATTAAAGGCAAGCCTTCAAGCGAATCTTGCTTTGCAACCAAGGTAGCATCATGAGTATGAACAATCGCTAAATCGCTCACACCTAAAGTAGCAATTGTGTGTCCATCTTCACTAATAACTAGGTTATTAATACTGTTTTGTGCAATATGTTGCTGATTTTGACTATTGCCCTGCGAATCCTTTTTACTCAGCGCAGCCAGTGCTGAAAAACTGCCGACATCGCTCCACTTTAACGCCACTGGCATTACCACTACATTATTGCTGCGCTCTAAAATAGCGTAGTCAATTGAGTCACTTGGGCAAGCTTCAAGTGCATGGGCATTTGCTCTGGTAAACGCTAAGTCTTTTTTAAAATCAGTAGCATTAGCAACACTTTTAGCTATTTTGGGGGCAAAGCGTTCCAGTTCTTTTAGATATGCCGCAGGAGTAAATAAAAACATACCACTATTCCAACTATAACCGCCCTCAGCTAAATAGGTTAATGCAGTTGCTAAATCAGGCTTTTCCTTGAACTGGTCAACTTCAAAGCAACAGGTACCTTCGATTGCTGCGCCCTGTTTTATATACCCATAACCTGTGTGTGGCTCTGTTGGCGTAATTGAAAATGTAACTAATTTACCTTGCTCAGCAAGTTTAATCGCATCAGATAACTGAGCCGTTAATCCGGTAAAATCTGCAATATGATGATCGGCAGGCATCACCAACAATGGGCCCGTGATATTATTTTTTAAGGCATAGTGCGCGGCAAGGGCAATAGCTGGTGCGGTATTTTTACCTTCTGGCTCAAGTACTATGGCATGGGGTTTTGCAAATGCAGCCTGCTCCGCGGCAATAAATCGATGCTGCTCATTACAGACCAAAATAGCGGGATTAAAGTCCTCAGTTGCAACCCGTAATAACGTACTTTGTAATAATGACTGCTGGTTATTATCATCCAGCAAAGATAAAAACTGCTTTGGCATTGCTTGGCGCGATAGCGGCCAAAGCCGTGTGCCAATGCCGCCTGCTAAAACTACCGGTGTAATAAGGGTTGTATTCATAAAGCCGCCAATAAAAATATCAGCGGCTATTTTAGCACTTTATTGGCTAGGCGCTAATTTATACCAATGTAAAAGCATCTGCATCTAAATGTGCCGGGAATTTAGCTCTAAACTCATTGAGCGGCGCTTTATTTAACGTGATTGTTAATAGTGCTTGCTGGTCGTCATGCGCTTTAATCAGTGGCTCACCTTTAAAGTCATACACTGCGGTTCCACCGCTGTGGTCAATACCATTACCATCTTCGCCAACCCGATTTACGCCAATCACGTAGCATAGGTTTTCCATTGCTCGCGCCATTAATAAGGTATCCCACACACTACGCCTTGCAGCTGGCCAGTTGGCAATATTTATCATCACGTCGTAGTCATTGTTATTGCGCTGAAACACCGGAAAACGTAAATCGTAGCAAACTTGTGGTAAAATTTTAAACCCTTTGAGTTCAAACACTTCACGGGTTTGTCCTGCTACTACAAATTCGCCCTCGTTACCCAAACAAAATAAGTGGCGCTTATCGTAATAACGTACCTCACCACTTGGTTGTACCCAATAAAACCGGTTGGCCTTTTTGTCTCCTTGGATTACCAATACTGAGCCAGCAATCACTGCATTATGTTTTTTAGCTTGTGTTTTAAGCCAACTAAGCACTGAGCCATTTTCAGGTTCGCCACAATCAAGGTTAACCGCAAATCCAGTGGCAAAGGTTTCGGGCAATACAATTAAATCAGGTTGATTGGTGATATTAGCAAGCTGTTTTTCAAACATAGCTAAGTTAGCATCTTTATCAAGCCAGTGTAGCGAACTTTGTAGTAATACTAACGTTAAATTTAACATGGTGATAGAAGACCTTTATTGCATATATTGATAACAACTAATTATAGTTTACATACAGTAAACAAAAATACCCTAATAACAAACAACATCTGTTATCATTCCATGGTGATAAAAGTGTAAATAATTAAAGGATTAGGCATGAGGTTAGCTCGTTTTCTCACTAAAGGAAATATTGTCGTAATTGGTGAGTGGCAACTTAACATTGATCTTCAAACTATTAGCGACGGCGATAATAGCAGAGAGTTAGAGCCTTTATTATTCAAATTATTATGCTATTTTATTGAGCATAATGGGCGGATAATTCCTCGTCAAGAACTCGCTGAAAAGATTTGGCTACAAAGCTATGTAGATGATAATGCGATAAATCGAGCTATTTCAGAGTTAAGAAAAGCTCTCAAATCAGCAAAACAGCCAGGCCAAAGCATTAAAACCCATTACCGTACTGGCTACAGCTTATTCATTCCGATAACAATGCCAGAAGCGTCTCCAATAATAGCTTCTACAGAATCTGTTGAAACTATTCAAAACGTAGTCTCGGTTCAAAAAAGCACTACTACCTCTAATAATACCTATTTCACAATTGAGCGCTCGCGAAAGCTCATTCTACCTTTACTTAGTTTTATTTTATTACTTGGAGCATTCGTGGCTGTTACAATGACATCCACCGATCAAAAACAAAAAAAACAGCAAACACATTCAGCGCCAACGCCTAAAGAGCTAAAGCTCTCTGCACAAACAATATCTTGGCACAAAGGTACGCATTACAATCTCAAACTGTCCCCACATAAAGATAAGCTTGCTTTTTTAGTTGATAGTATGGACAAGAATACTAAAACCACACTTTACATAATTAATTTAGAAACGGGAAAAGAGCTATTGATCGACTCAGGCTACCTTGTGGTTAATGGCTGGTCTCATGACAGTGAAAGACTATTTTATACCCAATGTAAAAACTCTACCAAGGCAGAATGTGAGATAATTCAAGCAAGCGATTTATTGAGTGCGCAGCCCAAACTTCAACATCTAGATAACCCACTTTTAGATTCAAATTTAAAATATATATATGATTACACTGAAATAGACAACACAGCCATATTTTCACGTAATAATTATCGTAATATTGCTCATTTAACAGCCTTGTATTCATTAGATTTAGATACTAAAGAAGAAATTCGAATTACCAACCCCAATATTAATGGTACCGGAGATTTATTATTAGCCGTCATACCAAATCCAAACCGAATTATATATGAGCGCCATCAAATTACCCACTCTGAAATATATATGTCTAACTTAGATGGTAGCTCTCCTATGAAGCTCTTCGATCAGCCATATAGAACATGGGTTATAACTTATGATAGAAAAAATAATGAACTACTATGGTATAACCGCCATAAAAGCTCGATAGAATCATATTCTTTAGATGAAATGCAGATGTTGCCAGCTATACATGCCCCCATAGCAAGATCTAACTACGCTTTTTCACTAAGCAAAAATAGTATTTTAAGTAGTACAGATCTGCATGATCATGATTTATTAATTTTGGATTTAGATAAAAATACTCAAGCAGAAATTGCTAATTCAGCTAAAAATGAAGCGAATGGCTTCAAATTAGAAAAGCAAAAAACTTACTTTCAAGTAAAAAACTTTCATGGGGTTAGCCATTGGCTAAAACATAATAGTCAATACAAAGACATTACCTCTATTATTGGTAAAAATAATAAGGTAATGGATGCTGATTTAAGCCAGAGTGCATTACTGACATACAATAAAGAAAAATTATTACTAACACTTTTAAACACAAATGACTTTTCAGTCATCGAGCAATGGCCAGCTAGAGGAAGTGTAATAACTGCAAAAATTAACGGCCAATACATCGCCCTATTAAGCACAGACAAGCAGATGAATAGCACATTGAATATTTACGACCGTCAACAATCTACATGGGATAAAGTTGATATCTTAACGCCATTTTCATTTGACTGGATCAATAGCACTGAACTCATTGCAAACAATAAAACCCAGCAACTCATCCAATATGACGTGGTAAGCCACCAATTTAAAAAGCTATCTCTATCGAAAGAGCTACAAAAAATAAAACAATCATTACAGCAACTCAACTACGATAGCGGATTTTTATACTTTACTACCGAAACTGATATTTACAGAGCACCTCTCGATAAGCTTACAAAGGTTGAAACTGTATTTAGCCTCTCGAATAAAGGAATGAGCTTTATACTTGGTAGTAACATTCAAGATAACACTCTTCATCTCTCAGTTTTAAGAGCACGAAATAAAAACTACATTGAGCTTTATACTGACGTCACAAAAAATACGCATGCAACCGAACGGCCTGTGTCTTTTTTTAGTCTCTAATTTAAAGTGCTTAGCATTCTGCCATTGCCTATATAAATAATGGCAGAACACAAGCAACCTCTTCATACCTTGAACTTGCTACTGCGGTAACTTTAACTCTCCCGAAAGAAAGCGAGGAGCATTTAAAATGAGCCTAATAGGCTGAAGCCTCATAAGCCTTTTTTTGCAAGTAGCACAACTATATTGAAACTATAGCTTACTAAAATATCTATTACGACTTATTTATGATTTTCGTAAATTTTGTCTAATGGCTCAGAAAGGCCGCTCTCTTGCACTATACGTACATGTTTACGTTTTAATTCGCGAGCACTGGTAACGCCACAAGAATGTGCAATAAGCCCTGCCCCGTAATGGATGTATTTATTATAATTTGCGACCCGCTGCGCTTTATCTTCAACATTCAAACCACGTTGTAAACGTTCATTATGCGTAGTAATTCCTGTTGGGCAGGTATCTTTATTACATTGCATAGCCTGAATGCAGCCTAGTGCAAACATGTGCCCTCGCGCAGAAACCACAAAGTCGGCTCCTAGTGCTAATGCCCATGCGACTTTGGAAGGCACAATTAATTTACCCGAAACAATAATTTTAACTCGCTCTCTAAGACCATGTTTCTTTAATAGCTGTATAACTAAAGGAAGGCTTTCTTTAAGCGGTAACCCCACAGAATCTAATAAAGATTGTGGTGCTGCGCCTGTGCCCCCATCAGCACTATCAATAGTAATAAAGTCGGGTGCGGACTCAATGCCACGATGATTAATCTCGGCAAATAAACTTTCTAACCAAGTATGCTCACCAATAACCGCTTTAAAACCTGTCGGTTTACCTGTTGCAGTTCTGATGGTGGTAAGCATGTCTAGAATATCGCTTGGATTTTTTATTTCTGGGTGCCCATTTGGGCTAATAGAATCCTGCCCTTCGGGTATGCCTCTTATTTTGGCAATTTCAGCATTCACTTTTCGCCCAGGTAACATGCCGCCTTTGCCTGGCTTGGCACCTTGGCTCATTTTCAGTTCAAACATTTTAACCGCTGGATGTGCAGCAACGGCTTTTAGCTTTTCTGTACTTAAATTTCCCTGCTCGTCGCGTACACCGTATTTTGCGGTGCCAATTTGAAATACAATATCGGCACCTCCTTCTAAGTGATATGGGCTAAGGCCGCCTTCTCCCGTGTTCATCCAACATCCTGCTAATTTTGCCCCCTTGGATAGTGCACGCACAGCAGGGCTTGATAGCGCACCAAAGCTCATGCCCGATATATTAAATAGCGAATTTGTGGTGTAAGGAAATTTACAGTAAGGGCCAAGAGTTACGTTGCTCGGCGCTAAGGCTTCTTCATCTAAGGTAGGAAACGCACAGTTCATAAACATGACGGTGCCTGTGGCCTCTAAACTTTGAGTTGAACCAAAAGCGGCCGTGTGATCAACATCTTTAGCCGCGCGGTAGACCCAACTGCGCTCGGCGCGATTAAAGGGCATTTCTTCACGATCGAGGGCAAAAAAATACTGTCTAAAAAACTCACCTTGGCGCTCAAAGAAATAACGAAAACGTCCAATCACGGGATAATTACGCCTAATAGCATGCTTTGTTTGCGTAACATCTCGAATATAAAAAATAGCAATTAATACAACCAGCAACCCCAATGCAACAATAAATAGGCTGGCAAACACATCGATACTGAACATTATAAACTGACTCATTACTTATCCTTAAATGCTAAAAAAGCGTGATGCCATCAAATAACACCACACTTTTATAGTTTCAAAATAATGCGCTTTTAGCTATCTGTTTTTGCTAATTCCACTTGTATATACAAACGTATTTGTTGCTCAAGCACCGACAAAGGCACTGAGCCATGGCGTAATATTTGATGATGAAACTCACGAATATCAAATTGTTGACCTAATGCTTGCTCAGCCTCTGCGCGCAGACGTTTAATTGTTAACTCACCAATTTTGTAAGACAGCGCTTGTGCTGGCCACGAAATATAACGGTCGGTTTCCGTTTTTACATTATGCAATGAAAGCGCCGTATTATCAGCCATAAAGTTCATTGCACGCTCTCGACTCCAGCCATACATATGCATCCCCGTATCAACCACTAAACGTGCAGCACGCCACATTTCGTAGGTTAAACGACCAAAGTTGCTATATGGGTCTTGATAAAAACCAGCCTCAACCCCTAAGTACTCTGAATATAACCCCCAGCCTTCACCAAATGCTGATAAATAGGCATCTCGGCGATAGCTAGGTAAGCTTTCAAGCTCTGCATTGAGTGATATTTGTAAATGATGGCCCGGTACGGCTTCGTGCAGCGTTAACGCTTCTAAAGCATAGAGTGGTCGTTTATCTAAAGCGTACGTGTTCACCCAATAAAAACCGGCTTGATCATCACGGCTCGAACCTGAATAGCGCCCAGTAGTGTACTTAGGTGCAATATTGGCAGGCACCGGCGCTACGCCATAGGGTTTGCGTGGTAAGGTATGAAATAATTTAGGTAACTGTGCATCCATTTTTTTGGCAATATACGCGGCCTCTTTTAATAATTGTTCAGGCGTTGTGGCGTAAAACTGCGGATCAGTACGTAAAAAGTGGATAAATTCTGCAAACGTGCCCTTAAAACCCACCTCTTTGATGACCGCTTCCATTTCACTGCGAATACGCGCCACCTCAGCTAAACCCAGCTCATGGATTTCTTTTGGGGTCATTTGTGTCGTGGTGTAATACTTAGCACGATTTGCATAAAAAGCTTCTCCATTAGGAGTTGACGAAATGCCAATATCACTGCGCGCGCCTGGTAAATATTCGGTATTAAAAAAAGTTAAGTAATCTTTATAGGCTTTAATAACTTGGCCATTGATAATGGCTTTAGCCTGTTGTTGTAACGCTATAAATTCACTATCACTTAAACCCGCGGTATTGTTTAAAAACGGCTTGTAAAATTCAGACTGTGTTACATCGTCAACAATGTACGCAGTAATAGAGTCTTGGTAGCCAATTAATACCGCTTTGGGTTGAGTTAAACCAACTTCTAATCCTTTACGCATCCAGCCTATGTTTTGCTCAAAAAAGCGCGGCACTTGTTGTAATCGCTTTAAGTAGTTTTGATAATCTTGAGCGGTTTTATAATCAGAGCTATTAACAATAAACGATAAGCTTGAATGAAAGCCATATTCTGACGTTAAAGGCATGTAGTGCGCGTTAAATACATATTCATCAATAGTATTTTGCACTTGCGCTCGAATAATACTGTAGTTAATTTGGTTTTCGTCACTCAGCTTGCTCATATCTATTGCATCTAAATCAGCCAATAACTGCGTGTTTTTTTGATACTGCTGGGCTAAAAAGTCAGCCGATAAGTTAGGTAGTAAATAGCCATCAACCCCCTTAGGATTACTGTACGGACTTACCTTTTGGCGGTACTGGACGATATTTTCGGCCGTTTGCGTAAATTGCTGATCGGCGTTAATTGTGGTGAGCTGACACGCGCTTAATGAGCACACTAAGGTGACACTTAATAAGGAAAGGCGCATTTTTTTCGAAAGAGATAAATTCATAGTTATTGAGCTTAATGACGTTACAGATGTGATAAACCTATCTTAGGCTGAATAAATAGCAAATAGATATACGACCAACTGCGCAAAATATACGCCCGTGAGACATTGTATTAACTTGAGTTAATACAAAACTATAAATAACTTAGAGTAATTGCTCAAAAAAGAAACGGTTATTGAATTTATAGCGTCATTTTAACCAACTACGACTCATTTTACTTTTAAATCACAGATATAATGATTATTGTATCTGCGCTTGGAAGCAAATTGCCTCATTGGACGAGTTTTATAAATCAGCATTTATGCGTATTTGGTTGGTAATTGCAAATGATGTTCCATGACTCCATGGCTATAGCACAAGAAAAAATGACAAAAGTATGTATGTTTTTAGAGCATCATGTTTTGCCTCCTACCCCCTTAAATTTTCAAGTTGTGTATACATACATTAGTAAAATCCATTTTGCGCTTAACAATGCTATTGATGATGCCATAGATGCAAATCAAAATATTGATGAGCTATTTATTGAGCAACTCTATTTTGAATATTTAAATCAGGGTCATAAAACCGAAGTAGCAATGATTGAAAACGTCAATGGTGTGATCAATTCACTATCGCGAAATGCACAGCAAACCGAAAAAAAACTTAACGATTTTGCAGGTCATGTTAATGACTGCTTGCATTCTTTAGATGAAAATAATATTGCTAACAGCCGCATCGCCTTAGAAAGGCTTAATGAGCAAACTCAGTTACTGCTCTCGCAACAAGCCCAATTTAAACAAGAACTAAGTCAGGCAAAAAAGCTACACGAAGCAACTAAAAAACAACTCAATACCTTGCGCAAACAACATGTGATTGACCCACAAACAGGCTTATACAAACGCCATTATTTAACTAAACAAACACAGTTATGGTTAAAACAAGACAAGTCAATTTCAGCAATTGCCATTCAAATTGATAATTTAGAGCATTTTATTAATAACTTTGGTGATGCCATTGGCGAAGTGATTTTAAATAAAGTAGCTAAGCAAGTTCAAAAGTATGTTTCACAAAGTGGCTTAGCCGGGCGCTCTGCAAAAGACCAATTTATCGTTCTACTTGCTAACATTGAGCCAGAAACTGCTAAGCTGATTGCAGAAAAAGTAATAACTGGAGTTGAAAAACTACGCTTTATAAGTTCAAAAAGCGATCTAAAACTCCCTCCCATTTCTCTCTCATTAGGGATTACGGAACAACAACAAGGCGACTTTAACCAACTAGTTAAAAGTGCCTCAAACGCGGCGTTTAAATCACGCGCACCTCAATAACCCAGTACACTGTTCAAACAATAAAATTAACTGATAAATCATATTCAAATTGCACCCTTGGTGCACAATCAAGTACACTAGTCTTTATTACCACGATAGAGATTAATCATGAACGAGAACCCTGAAAAGACCACGCATTTTGGCTATAAAACTGTTGCCGAAACCGAAAAAGCTTCTATGGTTGCTGATGTATTTCATTCTGTTGCGACAAAGTACGATGTTATGAATGATCTCATGTCTTTTGGTATTCATCGTTTATGGAAACGTCAAACAATTGCCAGCTCAGGTATTCGTAAAGGTCATCATGTATTAGATTTAGCCGGCGGTACTGGCGATTTAACTGCAAAGTTTAGCCAGCTTGTTGGCGAAACCGGTCAGGTTGTTTTAGGTGATATAAACTCTTCAATGTTAAAAGTAGGCCGCGAAAAGCTGCATAACTTAGGCCTTGTAGGCAACATTGATTACGTACAAATGAATGCCGAAGCCTTACCTTTCCCTGATAATAGTTTTGATTTAATTACGATTGCTTTTGGCTTACGTAATGTCACCGACCAAAATAAAGCATTGCGCTCTATGTACCGCATTTTAAAGCCAGGTGGTCGTTTACTCATTCTTGAGTTTTCAAAACCAGAGCAAGAGCTTCTCAGCAAGGCGTATGACTTTTACTCTTTCAACATTTTACCTACTATGGGTAAACTAGTTGCTAACGACAGTGAATCATACCAATACTTAGCAGAGTCAATTCGTATGCATCCAGATCAAGAAACCCTTAAAGCGATGATGGTGGAAGCAGGGTTTGAGCAAGCGACTTATCAAAATCTAACTGGTGGCATTGTTGCCCTGCATCGTGGATTTAAATACTAAGGTTAGTAATTTATGGCGCTTGAAGAACACAGTAAAGAACAACCGGCTGCAGGCAGTTTTTTTATGCTACCGAGCTTTGTACTTTCGCTTATTGAGCAAGTATTAAATCAAGCGTTTAAACTCGATCCGAGCTTACTCGATAAACTAAAAACGGTAGAGCATCAGCGCTTATTAGTTGAGGTTAGAGACTGGCAGCAAAAAATAGCCATTACTTATGCCAATCAGCAGCTACATCTTTACACTGCATTCGAACATGCTGACGCTGATTGTATGATCAGCGCCAATATAGATACGTTGTTAGCACTGAAAAACCCAGCCATGCTGACTCAACTTATTCGCCAAGATAAGCTTGATTTACAAGGCGATTTAAATATAGCTCAACACTATAGTTCAGCCTTTTCAAGTGTAGAGATTGATTGGCCAGAGCAACTAGCAAAGCATATTGGCGACGCGCCTGCACAACAACTTTATTTGCACTTGCAGTCGCTTAAGCAGCAAGGTAAAAAAGCAAAGTCTCAGCTCGATAATACTTTTATTAGTGTGTGCCAAGACGAACTGGCAATCACCATTCACCCATTAGAGCTTGAGCAATTTAAACAACAAAATAGAGCACTAAAAGGCCATGTTGCCGCCATTGAGCAACGTATTAACGCCCTAATTAAAGCCCTTTAACGCGCTAAGGATTTTTTGTGTCAACTGCCCGACTGTATTACATAACTAAAACCCTGCTTAGCTTCGGACTTGATGAGCTTGTACCCAAACATAAAGTACCTTGGTTTGCTAAACTTGCTCGTGGCAGTTTGTTTTGGTTGCGCAACCAACACAAAGATAAACCTCCTGGCTTAAGACTTCGTTTAGCACTACAACAGCTTGGCCCTGTGTGGATAAAGTTTGGCCAAATGCTTTCAACTCGGCGCGATTTACTGCCTCATGATATCGCCTTGGAATTAGCCTTTTTACAAGATCAGGTAGAACCGTTCGAGGGTGAACTAGCCCAGAGAATCATCGAAAAAGCATTAGAAATAGATGATATTAGCCAGCTATTTAGCGAATTTTCACAAATACCTTTGGCATCGGCCTCAATTGCTCAAGTGCATACTGCTACCCTTGTTGATCCTCAAGGCGAATCGCAAGATGTTGTTATTAAAGTTATTCGCCCTAATATTGAGCAACAAATCAACGCTGACTTAGCACTAATGGAAAAATTGGCTAAGGTTGTCGGTAAGTTAATTAACGAAGCCAAGCGATTACGCCCAGTGGAAGTGGTTAAAGAGTATAAAAAAACATTGCTCGATGAGCTCGACTTAATGCGTGAGGGCGCTAATGGCATTCAATTAAAGCGTAACTTTGAAGGTTCAGAATCGTTATACATTCCAACAGTATATAGTGATTATAGCCGCAGTAATGTACTGGTTATGGAGCGTATTTACGGTATTCCGGTTTCGGACACTGAAGCGTTGATGGCACAAAACACCAACATGAAGTTATTAGCAGAACGCGGAGTAGAAGTGTTTTTTACTCAAGTATTCCGCGACAGTTTTTTTCATGCTGACATGCACCCAGGTAATATTTTTGTGTCACGCGAAAACCCGCATAATCCTAAATATATTGGTATAGATTGCGGTATTGTTGGAACTCTTAACAAAGAAGATAAACGCTATTTAGCTGAAAATTTCATTGCCTTTTTTAACCGCGACTACCGCCAAGTAGCACAGCTACATGTTGATTCAGGCTGGGTACCACCTGATACCAGCATTGAAGAGTTTGAATTTGCTATTCGCACCGTGTGCGAGCCTATTTTTAATAAACCACTGGCTGAAATATCATTTGGTCATGTATTGGTTAACTTATTTAATACCGCACGTCGTTTTAATATGCAGGTTCAACCGCAACTCGTATTATTACAAAAAACCTTGCTGTATGTTGAGGGCTTAGGTCGTCAGCTATACCCACAACTGGACTTGTGGAAAACAGCAAAACCATTTTTAGAAGACTGGGTTAAACAACAAGTGGGCCCGCTGTCAGTGCTAAAGCAAATGTATGCAAACTTACCGTTTTGGGCAGAAAAAATGCCTGAACTACCCGATTTAATTTATCAAAATTTAAAGCGAGCACCACACTCTCACGCACCTGAAATTAAGGTTTCACATAAACCATTGGTTTTAGGACTGTTTAGTAGTGCTGCGATGATTGTCTCAGCTTTATTTTATTTACAACACAACTTAATCGCTGCTGGCGTTGTCTTAAGCTGTGCTGTTATTGGCTTTATAGCGGCTTGGCGCCGCTCATAAACTAAGTGCTATTTGCCACTTTGGGCGTATAATCAGCACTTAACCTTATTATTTTATGGCTTAAAAGCAGGAGAAAACCATGGGTTTTGGTGGTATTAGTATTTGGCAATTATTAATTGTACTTGCAATCATTGTACTTTTATTTGGTACAAAAAAACTACGCGGTATGGGTGGTGATTTAGGTGGCGCAGTTAAAGGCTTTAAAAAAGCTATGTCTGATGACCAAAATGCTGAAAAACAAGCTAGCGAAGATAAAACTGAACAGATCCAAAAATCATCAGAATCAACACCAATCGATTCAAGTACAACTAGCAAAACTAAAGATAACGACAAGGTTTAACTAGCATGGGAATGTGGGAGCTTGTTGTGGTATTTATTGTCGGCTTGGTAGTACTAGGGCCGGAACGCTTACCTGTTGCTATTAGAACCGTAAGCCGCTGGGTTAAAACAGCCAAAGCAATGGCTAACTCAGTAAAAGCTGAAGTGAGTGAAGAGCTTCGTGTAAACGAGCTACATGAAAACCTAAAAAAAGCAGAGCAACAAGGTCTTAAAGATTTAAGCCCTGACCTACAACACTCTGTTTCTGAGCTGCAACAAGCAGCGCAATCAGTTACTCACAGCTATAAAAAAAATCAAAGCCAAGCCACTAATAACCAAGCAACAGATGACTCTAAATAATTATGGCACTCTCTTTTTTCATGCGCTTAATGCAGGTATAGAAAACAATGACTGAAGAAGTAAAATCAGGATTTGTCGCTCATTTAATCGAGTTGCGTGACCGGTTGATAAAATCGCTATTGAGTATTTTAGTGATATTTATTGGTTTGGTTTACTTTGCAAACGATATTTATACGTTTGTAGCTGCTCCTCTAGTCGCTCATTTACCTAGTACTGCCACTATGATAGCAACAGATGTCACTGCGCCATTTTTTGCTCCCTTTAAACTAACGTTGTTTGTTGCTTTATTTGCGGCCATCCCTTGGATTTTACATCAAATTTGGGGATTTATAGCCCCAGGTTTATATCAGCACGAAAAGAAAATGCTGATGCCAATATTAGCTTCCAGTATTTTCTTATTTTATGGTGGCATTGCTTTTTGCTACTTTGTAGTACTGCCAATTATTTTAGGGTTTTTCACCAGTGCAGGTCCGCAAATGATGACGCTTGCGCCCGATATCAGTAGCTATTTAGGCTTTGTTCTTAAGCTATTTTTTGCTTTTGGCATTGCATTTGAAATTCCAGTGGCGATTATGTTGCTCTGTTGGAGCGGTGCAACAACCACACAAAGCCTAAAAGAAAAGCGCCCTTATATAGTGGTCGGCGTATTTGTAGTGGCGATGTTTTTAACGCCACCAGACGTTTTATCACAAACTCTATTAGCGCTGCCTATGCTGCTGTTATTTGAGCTTGGCTTAATTTTAGCGAGATTTTATACCGCAAAACCACAACAAGAATCTGAGGAATAATATGAATAAGCATTTACTTTCTTTACTCGCTTTAGCAAGTGTACCGGTTTTAGCCGCAACTCCTATCAATGAACAAGCGTTGCAAGCCTGTAGTTTTATTGAAAACGATTTTAATCGTTTACTATGCTATGACAACACCATTGCCGGAAAATCGCTCACTCAATCAGCTCGTAAACAGCCAGAGCAACCTGCTCAAGCTAATGTAAAAGCTGACACGTCTACCGTAACAGCACCCGTGGCTATCAAAGAAAAAGAATTTGGTTTAGAGCACAAAGAAATTACTGAAAATGGGGAAGAGTCTATTACATCAATAATTTCATCTGTTAAAAAAGCACCTTATGGTGAGCTAATTATTACTTTAGAGAATAATCAGCAGTGGCGTCAAATTGGCTCAGATAGCTTGAGATTAGATGAGGGCGATACCGTTATTATTAGCCGTGGCGTATTCAACTCTTTTTTACTTAAAAAAGCAGATCAAAACCGTTCAATTCGTGTAAAACGCACCCAGTAATGCAATACACCTTAATTGATGCTGGCGTAAATTTAACTAATCATCAATTTGATGGTCAGCATCAAGAAGTGCTCGCTCGGGCAATAGAGGTCGGTGTTAAGCATATGCTAATTATTGGCTGCGATATCAGCTCCAGCGAAGAATCATTAGCACTTGCTGCACGCTATGACCAATATGCTAGCGCGGGTATTCACCCTCATGATGCAAAAACAGCAACCTCTGAACTTGAGCAACAACTCACTCAGCTAGCTCAACATGAGCAGATTATTGCCATAGGTGAGTGCGGGCTAGATTATAATCGCGACTTTTCTCCAAGAGATGTGCAGCGTGATGTGTTTCGTCGTCAGCTCGCATTAGCTGAAAAGCTAAACCTGCCTGTTTATTTGCATGAACGCGACGCCAGTGACGACATGCTTGCTATTTTAAATGAGTTTACTGTACGCGGTGTACTGCACTGTTTTACTGGTGATGCACAAGCACTCGCAGGTTACTTAAATTTGGGCCTTTATATTGGTATCACCGGCTGGGTATGTGACGAACGACGTGGCAAAGAATTACAACAACTGATCCCTAGCATTCCCATTGAGCGTTTATTAATTGAAACCGATGCACCCTTTTTAATCCCTCGCACTGTTAAACCTAGGCCAAAATCAAGACGTAATGAGCCAGCATTGCTGCATTATGTTTGTGACACGCTTGCTCAGCTTTATGGTATTCCTGCATGTGATGTTGCAAAGCATACAAGTGAAAACTTTAATCATTTGTTTGGAATAGAGAAAAAATAATGCGAACCTCTTGCGCTTTGCTGGTATTCACTATGGTGTTTTATGCATCCTGTTTTCCTGCAAGTGCAATCGAGATAAATAGCGAATTTAATTCAAAAACAATAGAAGGTATTCATTATTCGTTTGTTCCTACCTCATTAGAAGATGCACGACAAAGCAATTTACAAGAATGGCTGCTACTTAATAATAAGCCACTTAATTTAGGCCTTGAGTCTCGGGCTGTGTGGATTCAATTTCAACTAAATAATTACCTTAATGAGCCAATAGAGCCAATCCTATCGTTCGATAACCCACTTCTGAACAATATATACCTGTACCACTTTATAGGTGAGGAGCAACTAAAATCGGAACATATTGGTGATGCTCTGCCTTTATCTGATAGAGCGATTAGAAGTGAGTCTTTGCTGGTTAAATTAACTCTTCCCGCTAACAGCGAAACCACCGTTTACCTCAAAGTTAATAATAATGCGGGAATTGGGCTTCGCGTCCCTCTCACCTTATGGCAACAGGATGCATTATTAGCCCATAAAAGCATGGTTAACTTGCTTTATGGATTGCTGATTGGATTTATTTTTTCACTGGCTATCAGTAGCATAGTTTTATTTGCTTTTTCACGTAAACATTATTTTGCTTATGCAGGTGTGATTACATTGATGCTCAGCCTGTTTTTAGCTTATATAGGTGGTTTTGGGTTTCGTTATGCTCCCTCAAGCATAGCAGGCCTACAACAGTTAATGCTGCCTCTATTACTTATGCTGAGCACAATTCTGCTTCTGCCCTTACAGCGGCATGTGTGCAAACCTAACGCCTCTAAGTTACTCAAGGGTCAAACTGCTATTACAACACTGTATGCGTTAATTATCGGTTTTATATGGTTATTACCTACTCCCAGTGTAACTTTATTTGCCATCTCAACTATACCTATAATTCTTATTTACCACGTGATAACTACATTACTTTATTTGCGCCAGCAACCGACAAGCCCTAATAAAAGCTTATTAATTGCCCTTATATTGTTTTTCATTATTGTGATTCATTTTGCCATTGCATTAACCGGCCTTTATACAGTGACTCGAGCTAGCTTAATGATAACCTTTGCAGCGTCCTTAGGTTGCTCATTTTGTTTAAGTTATACCGTCATAAAGTTATTTATATTACAACGCGATGAGCAAGTAACAGCGCAGCAAGCATTAATTGCACAAAACGCTGCACAAGATGCGCTATTAAATGAGCGGATTGAATTACAAGAGCGCACCCGCCAAGAGCTTGAAAGCCAAGTAGATGAACGCACCTTTGAGTTACAAGTAACACTGAGGGAATTAGAAGATAAAAACCGCGAACTTGAACAACTCAATATGGAAGATGCCTTAACAGGCATTAAAAATAGGCGCTTTTTCGATAAAAAACTAATTATGGAAATTCGTCGTTCGCGTCGTGAACAAACGCCATTGAGTATTATTATGTTAGATATCGACAAATTTAAGTCAATTAACGATAACTATGGCCACTTAACCGGCGATCAAGTTATAAGGGCTGTGTCTGATACCATTAAACAACAGCTTAAGCGCCCACTAGATGAAGTAGCACGTTATGGTGGTGAAGAGTTTGTCATTTTACTACCTAATACTGATAACCAAGGTGCACTGGTCATTGCAGAACAGACACGCTTAGCAATAGCAAATAATAGTGTGAATGTAGCTGGTACTATTATCGACTTTACCATTAGTGCCGGTGTTTATACTCAAATTGCCGATGATATTCATAACCCTGAACTATTTACTGATTATGCCGATAAGGCACTCTATTTAGCAAAACAACATGGCCGCAATCAAGTGGTTAATTTTTCAATCCCACAGTAGGAGCGTATACTTATGGCCCAATCTGGACTAGACCTTTTCCCATATACTCGCATGCGTAGAATGCGCCGTAATGATTTCTCTCGTCGCCTTATGGCTGAAAATCAGCTGAGTGTTAATGATCTTATTTACCCGGTTTTTGTGCTTGAAGGCAAAAACCGTCGTGAAAGCATTGAATCGATGCCCGGTATTGAACGCTTATCAATTGATCTACTGATCGAAGAAGCTAAAGAATTAGTTGATTTAGGTGTGCCTGCGGTGGCTATCTTCCCTGTTACGCCTGCAGATAAAAAATCATTATATGCCGAAGAAGCGTATAACGATGATGGCTTAGTACAACGCACTGTTCGTGCTTTAAAAGAAGCCTTCCCTGAACTTGGGGTGATCACTGACGGGGCGCTCGATCCATTTACTACTCACGGGCAAGACGGCATTATTGATGACGAAGGCTATGTAATAAACGATGTAACCACTGAAATATTAGTTAAACAAGCATTATCACATGCAGCTGCAGGTGCCGATGTTGTTGCTCC
Organism: Pseudoalteromonas sp. P1-16-1b; assembly: GCF_001401785.1. Taxonomy (GTDB): domain Bacteria; phylum Pseudomonadota; class Gammaproteobacteria; order Enterobacterales; family Alteromonadaceae; genus Pseudoalteromonas; species Pseudoalteromonas undina. Next base: position 27,097 of record NZ_LKGQ01000007.1, read on the forward strand.
ATCAGATATGATGGATGGCCGTATTGGCGCAATCCGCGAAGCGCTCGAAGCGGATGGCTTTATTCACACTCGTATTATGGCTTACTCAGCTAAATACGCATCTAGCTACTATGGCCCATTTAGAGATGCCATAGGATCTGCTGGTAACTTAAAAGGCGCTGATAAAAAAACCTACCAAATGGATCCTGCTAACTCAGATGAAGCAATTCGCGAAGTCGCGCTTGACCTTCAGGAAGGCGCCGACATGGTAATGGTTAAACCTGGTATGCCATACCTTGATATTGTACGCCGTGTTAAAGATGAGTTTGGTGTACCAACATTTGCTTATCAGGTAAGTGGTGAATACGCGATGCATAAAGCCGCTATTGATAATGGCTGGCTGAGCGAAGAAGCTACTATTATGGAATCTTTATTAGCATTTAAACGCGCTGGCGCAGACGGCATCCTGACTTACTTTGCTAAGCAAGCTGCTCGCTATTTAAATAAATAATAACGACATATTGATATAAAAGGGCTTTATTGCCCTTTTGTATATTTAAAGGCAGCCCGTTTTTTCTGCTGCGTTACTCTCATTTCTGGGAAGTAACCACACTACATAGACCCTTCCTTACCCAAAACTAAAAACACAACGTATTTTCAACCTCAAAAAATAAGCAAATCTCGACATTGTTAACATTCTGTATTCTATTTGTAATTATTTTTCATTACACTAAGCGTCCCATTTGGGGAAACAAAAACACGGGAAAAATAATAATGTTGAAAACAAAAATAACGCCATTGGCGCTTGTATTAGCAAGCCTCAGTGCACCCGCTACCGCTAACCTCGTTATATCTGAGTACGTAGAAGGCAGTAGCTATAATAAAGCAGTAGAACTATTTAATAATTCGACTACCCCTCTGTCATTAGATGGCTACACGCTAAGCCTCTATTCAAATGGCAATTCAGATGCAAATAATACATTCGATTTAACAGGTGAACTTGCTGCAAACAGCACTTACGTCATTGTTAATGGGAATGCATCAGCAGAACTAAAAGAAAAAGCTGACCAACTCAGCGCCGTGACTAACTTTAATGGCGATGATGCGCTGGTACTTACTCAAGGCTCTGTGGTTATTGATAGCTTTGGCCAACGCGGTGTAGACCCGGGTTCATTTTGGTCAGAAGGGGGCGTGAAAACACAAAATAAAACATTGCGCCGCAAAGAAACCGAGCTAAACGGACGCACTGATGCCGATGGCGCTTTTAATCCAAGTGAGCTATGGCTGCAATTTGATCAAGATGACTTTAGTGATTTAGGTATCTTTGCAGGGAATTCTTCACCTAGCCCTGATCCAGACCCAGAACCTGAAGAGCCTTTATTATGTGGCGCTGATAAAACATTAATTAGCAGCATTCAAGGCGAAGGCGCAAGCAGCCCACTGGTTAACACTGCTGTTGAGTTTGAAGGTGTAGTAACAGCTGACTTCCAGGCTGATGATCAGCTCAAAGGCTTTTTTGTTAACTCACTAAGTTATGATGAAGATACAAACCCACTTACCTCTGAAGGGGTATTTGTTTACTTTACTAATACTGATGTTAATGTTGGTGACCACGTTCGCGTACGAGGTACTGTTGAAGAATATTTTGATGCCACCCAAATTGGCAATGTTAGTCAAGTTGCTATATGTGACACCGGTCTTTCAGCTTACCCGATTAAAATTACTTTACCCGTTACCGATCAAAGTGAATTAGAAGCGTTTGAGGGTATGTTAGTGACCTTAGAGCAGCCACTTATTGTTACTAACAATTATGGTTTAGGTCGATATGGTGAACTAGAGCTTGCTACTGAACGCTTATACCAAGGTACTCAAGTTGCACTTCCTGGCGCGGCTGCGAATGCGGTTGAAGCGCAAAATCTAAATAAAAAAATACTCTTAGATGATGGCTCAACTCGTCAAAACCGCGATCCTATCGCTTATCCTGTCCCAGGGTTATCAGCAGAGAATACTCTACGCACAGGCGATACAGTAAACTCTGTAACAGGTGCGCTAGCTTACAGCTTTAGTGCTTACCGTATTCATCCAACAACAACACCTCAGTTTATAGCAACCAATCCACGCACCGATGCGCCAGAGTTAAACCCTGACGCTGATTTACGTGTTGCCAGCTTTAACGTACTTAACTACTTTAATGGCGATGGCCAAGGCGGTGGTTTTCCAACTAGCCGTGGTGCTGATTCAGAAGCCGAGTTAATTCGCCAACAAGCCAAGCTAGTCAGCGCTATTAGTGCTTTGCAAGCGGATGTGATTGGCTTAATGGAAATTGAAAATGACGGCTTTGGTGAATTCAGTGCTGTTGCAAGCTTAGTAAATGCACTTAATGACGCTGATAGTCAAAATCAATATGCATTTGTAGACTTTGGTGTTGATAAAATCGGCACCGACGCTATCACGACTGCGCTTATTTACCGTGCTGATAAAGTGCAGCAAGTGGGTACTGCAGCAATCACTACCGATGCGCCTTTCGATTACAGCAACCGTGCACCAATTGCACAAAGCTTTAAATCTTTAGATACAGAAGAAGTCTTTACTGTTGCCGTAGCACACCTAAAATCTAAAGGTGGTTGTAGAAGTGCCACTGGCGGCAATGCAGATCAAGGTGACGGTCAAGCATGTTGGAATGAAATCCGAACTGCTGGCGCAAATGCATTTGCTGATTGGCTAAATAGCAAACCAACAGGAGTTGATGATGAAGATATCATTCTTGTTGGCGACATGAACGCGTATGCAATGGAAGATCCTATCCGTGCATTTGCTGATAAGGGCCTTAAAAATGTGGTTGCTGAGTTAGATGGCAACACCTTAGGTTATTCTTACAGCTTTTCTGGTCGTGCAGGAAGTTTAGATCACGCCCTAGCAAGCCCGAGCTTATTAAGTAAAGTAGTGAGCGCCAGTGATTGGCATATTAACGCCGATGAGCCTATTTCACTTGATTATAATGTTGAATTTAAATCTGACGCACAGCAATCAAGCTTGTATGCTCAAGGACCTTACAGAGCATCAGATCATGACCCTGTTATTGTCGATATTCGTTCAACGATTATCGCGCCACCTGAGCCAGAACCAGAGGTGATCACCGGTGAAATTGATAATATTCGCGGCTGGTTTTGGTGGAAAAACTACCGCATTGATATTCCTGAAGGTTATGACGAGCTAACTATTAGCCTAGACGGTGGATGGGGCGATGCAAACTTATTTGTTAGACACAAAAGAAGCCCGACTTTGTTTAGAAGTGACTGCGCATCAATTAGTAGAGGAAACGCAGAAAACTGTACATTTACCAATCCTAAATCGGGTAAATGGAAAGTCCGCGTAAATGGCTTTTTACCATTTGGCAATGTAAAACTCACTTATAAAGCAACCAAATATGCTGATTAACTTCGACTTCAATAACCGGTTCATGACTTAAAGTTGTTGCCAGTATCTACTTGAAGTAACTCAAAAGCCGCATTCGCGGCTTTTTTATTTTATATACAAATGTAATTCAGACAGGCTTCATCAAGCACTGCTTATTATCTATGCAAGCATTGACTTAGTACATATCTAACTCAAGGTAACTCTAACACTGTTTGTTTTTCGAAAAGTCAAAATGCGTTATAGCGGCTTGATTGAAAGTGATAAACAACTTGTCCTTCTAATCCATACCAAGAGCAACTGAGATAAACGTCAATCTTAGCAGTAAACATATTTTTTTATAAAGGATTCAAAATGAAAGCGCGCATTCACCTTATATCTACTTATCAAAGGGTTTTTAAAAAGCCTTTGTTTGGGATGTTGATGGTTTTTTCACTGTGGGGAACTAACAGCGCGATTGCTGCATCTTCACTTGAAGCCGCAATACCGCAGAGCAGTTTATTTGATGTGCTAAGTGCGCGAGCTAAAAAGCTTGCTGAACAAGATTACATTGCACCAAAAGAAATACAGTTAGATGCGCTTAATAGTATTGATTATCAAGACTACCGCTCAATCCGCTTTAAGCAAGACCAATCGGTATGGAAAGATGAAGGGCTTTATGAGCTGCAATTATTTCACCCCGGTTTTTTATATAAAACGCCAGTAAAAATCAATATCGTTGATCAAAATGCAAAGCTTAGCCGCCTTGCATTTAGCACAGAGTTTTATCAATATGATGGAACAGCAGCACACCTAAAAGATGAAATAGCAAAAAGTATTGAAGGTACGCAGTTAGGGCATGCTGGTTTTAGATTACATTACCCATTAAATAACGATGACTATAAAGATGAGGTTATGGTATTTCAGGGCGCTTCTTATTTTCGCTTAGTTGGGCCTAACCAAGTTTATGGTTTATCTGCACGAGGACTGGCGATTGATACCGCACAAACATCTGGTGAAGAGTTTCCTTCATTCAAAGAATTCTGGTTAGTTAAACCAACACCCGAGCAAACTAATATTACTATTTTTGCTTTACTTGATAGTCCATCAGTAGCGGGAGCTTACAAGTTTGAGATAGACCCTAACACGCAGACAAGTGTTAGCGTCGACATGCAAATTTTTGCCCGTAAAGATGTTAAAAAGCTTGGTATAGCACCATTAACGAGTATGTTTTATCACGGTGAAAATAGTACCAAGTTTTTTGATGATTATCGCCCTGAAGTACACGACTCAGACGGTTTGCTCACGCAATCACAAGAAGGTAACTGGGTATGGCGTCCACTTAATAATCCATCCCAACTTAGCGTAACCTCTTTTTCATATGAAAATCCTAAAGGCTTTGGCCTTGCACAGCGTGACCGTGACTTTAATAACTACTTTGATATAGAAGCGCATTATCATGACCGCCCTAGCTTTTGGATAGAACCACAAGGTGAATGGGGGAATGGCCGTGTTGAGCTTGTTGAGATTCCAACAGATACTGAAACTAACGATAATATTGTAAGTTATTGGGTTCCTGAAAAGCCGTTCAAAGCAGGAGAAGCATTAAAGTTTAGCTACAAAATATCGACCTTTAATGATTATCTAAGCCAAAATAATTTGGCTAAAGTGGCTAGAACACGCATTGGCAGTGCAGCATTGCCTGGTGAAGATAACCCACCTCCAAAGAGCCATCGTCAGTTTACTGTTGACTTTACTGGCCCTGATATCAATCAATTATCTGAAAAATTAGTACTTAGCGCAGACTTGCAACTTACCACAGGTGAAGCGCGTGATATTACAGTGCAAAAGCTACCAAAATCATTAGGCTGGCGAGTTGCCTTCAAAGTCGCCCCAAAAGACAGTAACCCTGTAGATATGCGTTTATCGCTAAAGCTACGTAACAAAGCAGTGAGCGAGGTATGGAGCTATGTTTGGTATCCAAATGACATCAAGTAAACAAAGTACTGGTACACCAATGCCTTTTAAAACACTTCGCGTATGGTTATTTGCTATAGCTGCTATTGGCCTCTCAGGCTATGGCATTTCAATTATGTTTGAAATTTTAAACTCAAATGGCATGACCTTGCTTGAATATGCACTGCTTGCTTTGTTTTCTATTACCTTTGCTTGGATAGTCACCGCATTTTGTAGTGGCTGCATTGGTTTTATACTACAGCTATTTCGTATAGATCCGCTCACGCTTAGAAGAATAAAACCGGTCTCCATTAACAATGAAGCACTATCAAAGCAAAAAACGGCTGTAGTTATGCCTATTTATAATGAAGATACCCATAGAGTTATTGCAGGCTTTGAAGTGAGCTTGCAATCGTTAAAAGCCACTGGGCAATTAAAACACTTTGATTTTTATTTACTGAGCGATACACAAGACGCAACTATTGCCAGTAATGAATTAAGCGCATGGCATGCTTTATGTGAACGTCTTGGCGATACAGCAAAACAAATTTTTTACCGTCGTCGTGAAGATAATAAACATCGTAAAGTAGGTAACTTAACCGATTTTTGTGAACGTTGGGGTAGCCAATACGAGCATATGATTGTATTGGATGCTGATAGTGTGATGACGGGTCAATGCATGCTAGAACTCACTACTAGCATGCTGAATAACCCACAAGCGGGATTGATTCAAACTATTCCTATTCCTGTGCGCCAAGATACTTTTTTTGGACGCTTTTTACAGTTTGCTTCGATTCTTTATAGTCCAATGTTAGCTACTGGCTCTGCTTTTTGGCAAACCGATAAAGCCAATTACTGGGGGCATAATGCCATCATTCGTGTTAGTGCGTTTATTGATTGCTGTGGCTTGCCAACACTCAAAGGTAAAGCCCCCTTTGGTGGAGAAATTTTAAGCCATGATTTTGTGGAAGCTTCTCTATTACATAGCGCAAATTGGGACGTATTATTACTTGCCGATATTGAAGGCAGTTATGAAGAGGTTCCCAGTAATATCTTAGATTACGCTGTACGAGATAGACGTTGGGTTCAGGGTAATATTCAACACCTAGGTTTACTTTCATCAGCAAAGCTAAAGCTAATGAGCAAACTGCACTTTTTACTAGGTGCAACAGCGTATATTTCATCTCTTATTTGGTTGTCTATGCTGGCATTAAGTACCATAGATGCGGTAACACGTGCTTTAAATAGTGATGTCTACTTTAATCGTGCCTATCAGTTATTTCCGACTTGGCAAATAGCCAAAACAGATCTCATTGACTCATTACTTTACCTAACAATTATTATTTTGTTATTACCTAAACTTATGGGCGTCATTGTTACTTTAGTGCACCGTAAACAGCGCTTTGGTGGTGCATTAAAGCTCATTTTAGGATCTATCATTGAAACCATTTTTGCTATTATTGTGGCACCATTGATGATGGTATTTCATGCGTACTTTGTAGTCTGTGTATTTTTAGGCAAAAAAGTAAAATGGGATGCTCAACCGCGTGAAGGTAGAATGGTGCCATGGAAAGAAGCGTTTGGTTATACATTGTTTTCTTCGCTTGTTGCCATTGTATGGGGTAGCGTTGCTTATTACTTTACACCGGTCTTTTTTTGGTGGTTATCTCCTATTTTATTAGGGCTCATCCTCGCTGCTCCTATTGTGCGTTACTCAAGTAGTATCAAGCTAGGCATTAAGCTAAGGCAGTGGGGCATTTTCCTCTGCCCGAGTGAAGTAGATGACGATGCAACATTAGCGGCTCTTAAAGTACACCTCAAAGAGATAGCCGTTCCACCTGTAGGGCGCTATTCAACAGCAGCACCGCTGTTACCATTAGAGCATAAAGTGACAATGCCTATTCAGAACTTTAGTAGTGAATCACATCGAAAGAAGTTTAAAGCACTCATCACAAAAACTGCTAATAAGCTAAGTTAATGCCACTACAAATAAAAAAGGAGCAACCTTGTATTGCTCCTTTTTTTTTAGCTGCGTTTGCACTTATTTTTTTAACCATGCTCATTTAATACGACGGGCTTCATTATCTTTAAATCAATCATGCTTTATAAAAGTTAAACAATAAAAAACCCGCAGCAAGTGCGGGTTTTTTTAAAAGAGTTCGAGTGCTAATTACTTAGCAGCGTTTTTCTCTTTTTCTGCAGCGATTACAGTATCAGCTACGTTTTGTGGACATGGCGCGTAGTGTGAGAACTCCATAGAGAACTGACCACGACCAGATGTCATTGTACGTAGTGAACCGATGTAACCGAACATTTCTGATAACGGTACGTCAGCTTTAATACGAACGCCAGTTAAACCAGCTTCTTGATTGCTTAACATACCACGACGACGGTTAAGGTCACCAATTACATCACCTACGTGATCTTCTGGTGTGAACACGTCAACTTTCATGATTGGCTCAAGAAGTTGTGCACCCGCTTTAGGGATAGACTGACGGAAAGCGCCTTTAGCAGCGATTTCGAAAGCAATTGCAGATGAATCCACGGCGTGGAAGCCACCGTCGAAAAGTTCAACTTCAACGTCAAGTACTGGGAAGCCAGCTAGAACACCTTCACCCATCATTGACTTAAAGCCTTTCTCAACTGCAGGCCAGAATTCTTTTGGTACGTTACCACCAACAACTGATGAAGAGAATGTAAAGCCAGAACCCACTTCGCCAGGCTTGATGCGGTAATCAATTTTACCGAACTGACCAGAACCACCAGATTGTTTCTTATGCGTGTAGCTATCTTCGATTTCACGAGTGATAGTTTCACGGTAAGCAACTTGAGGCTGGCCAACGATAAGGTCTACGCCGTAAGTACGCTTAAGGATATCTACTTTGATATCTAAGTGAAGCTCACCCATACCTTTAAGGATAGTTTCGCCTGAATCTTCATCAGTCTCAACTTGGAAAGATGGATCTTCTGCAACCATTTTACCGATAGCAACACCCATTTTCTCATTACCGCCTTTATCTTTAGGCTGTACAGCAATCGAGATTACTGGAGTTGGGAATACCATTGGCTCAAGTGTTACTGGGTGCTTAGGATCACAAAGAGTGTGACCAGTTTGCACGTTCTTCATACCAACGATAGCGATGATATCGCCCGCTTGTGCTGCAGTCAGTTCTTTACGATCATCAGCTTGCATCTCAACCATACGGCCAACACGCTCAGTTTTACCAGTAAATGCATTAAGGATAGTGTCACCCTTGTTAAGCTTACCAGAGTAAATACGTACGAAAGTTAACGCACCAAAACGGTCATCCATGATTTTGAATGCTAACGCTTTGAAAGGTTCGTCTGCAGATACAATTGCGTGCTCGCCGTTTTCGTTACCTTCTTCATCCATAAGAGGTTGAGGATCAACTTCTGTAGGAGCTGGTAAGTAATCAACAACAGCATCAAGGATTAATTGCATACCTTTGTTTTTGAATGCAGAACCACAGTATGTAGGGAAGAACGCAAGGTCACGAGTACCTTTACGGATACAACGCTTGATATCTTCAACTGAAGGCATTTCACCTTCCATGTACGCTTCCATTAGGTCATCGTCTTGCTCTACAGCAGTTTCAACTAGGAACTCATGGTATTCATCAGTTTTTTCTACCATGTCTGCAGGAACGTCAACAATTGAGTAGTTCTCAGGAAGACCTGTCTCATCCCAAACATATGCTTGTTTGTTTAAAACGTCTACAACACCTACGAATTCGTCTTCAATACCAATTGGTAAAGTCATAACTAATGGAACAGCACCAAGTACTTTTTGTACTTGCTCAGTTACACGGTAAAAATCAGCACCCATACGGTCTAATTTATTTACGAAAATAATACGTGCAACACCTGATTCGTTCGCGTAGCGCCAGTTAGTTTCTGATTGTGGCTCAACACCACCAGAACCACAGAATACACCCACACCGCCATCTAATACTTTAAGTGAACGGTAAACTTCAACTGTGAAGTCAACGTGTCCAGGAGTATCGATAACGTTAAAACGGTGATCTTTCCAGAAACAGCTTACTGCCGCAGACTGGATAGTAATACCGCGCTCAGCTTCTTGCTCCATGAAATCGGTAGTAGACTCACCATCATGTGTCTCACCGCTTTTGTGGATTGTACCTGTAAGCTTTAGGATACGCTCAGTAGTTGTGGTTTTACCCGCATCAACGTGCGCGAAAATACCAATGTTTCTGTACTTCGATAAATCTGCCATTAATTTTACTCTTAATAAAGTCGATAAATTATTCGGCGGGAGTATAGCATTACTTAAAGCGAACATCACCATAGAAGTCGCTTAAAATGCAATCAATTTATAAAAAACTTGCTTTAAAGATATTTTGGGGTATGAGATGGGCTTGATAGGGGCCTGTTATAAACTGAATTTAAATGACTTAAGTGCTTAATAAGTGCAATGCAGTGATGGCATGAAGTATATAAAATTATTTTGCTCCATGCCCATCATTAGTAAAATTACTCAAAAGTCATGGTTTTGACTTTGTCGTTAATAACTAAATTACCCGCCGTTTTGGCTTTAATTTCATCAACACTTACTCCTGGAGCGCATTCTAACAAGTGAAAAGCGCCGTCTTTAATTTCTAATAAAGCGAGATCCGTAATTACTTTATTAATACAGGCAACACCGGTTAGTGGCAGGCTACATTCACTTAATAGTTTTGACTCACCATGTTTGTTTGCATGGGTCATGGTGCAAATAATATTTTTTGCCCCAGCCACTAAATCCATCGCTCCGCCCATACCTTTAACCAGCTTGTTAGGAATCATCCAACTAGCAATGTTGCCATTTTGGTCAACTTCAAAAGCCCCCAAAACAGTTAAATCAACATGCCCACCGCGGATCATGGCAAAGCTTTCTGCAGAATTAAAAATAGCGGCACCAGTTGCTGCGGTTACTGTTTCCTTCCCCGCGTTGATCATATCCGCATCCACTGAGTCAGCGTGTGGATATGGCCCCATTCCTAAGAGGCCATTTTCCGATTGCAACATCACCTCAATGCCTTCAGGCACATAATTCGCGACAAGTGTTGGTATACCAATACCTAAATTGACGTAGTAGCCATCTTCGAGTTCCATCGCCACGCGTTTTGCTATTTGCTCTCGTGTTAATGCCATAACTATGTACTCCTTATTACTCGGCCGGTTGCGTTGTGATTTTTTCAATCCGCTTTTCAAATTCACCTTTAATAACACGGTCAATATAAATACCGGGTGTATGAATTTGGCTTGGTTCAAGCTCGCCTGGCTCGACAATTTCTTCAACTTCGAGCACGGTTATTTTACCTGCGGTTGCGACCATGGGGTTAAAATTCATCGCTGTATGGCGGTAAATGCAATTTCCATAGCGATCCGCTTTCCAGGCTTTTACAATAGCAAAATCACCGGTAATACTCGGCTCAAGTAAGTAATCACGGCCGTTAATAGTGCGTGTTTCTTTGCCTTCGGCGACCGGAGTGCCCACACCCGTTGCGGTATAAAAGGCAGGAATGCCCGCACCACCGGCACGCATTTTTTCGGCTAGCGTCCCTTGTGGCGTTAGTTCAACATCCAACTCACCACTCAATAACTGCTGCTCAAATAATGCATTTTCGCCCACATACGAGGCAATCATTTTACTAATTTGCTTGTCTTCGAGTAGCACACCTAAACCAAAACCATCAACACCACAGTTATTCGAGACCACGGTTAAATCTCGGGTGCCTTGCCGTTTAATTTGCGCAATCAACCCTTCAGGAATACCGCATAAACCAAAGCCACCGGCTATTACTGTCATACCATCTTCAAGACCCGCCATCGCTTCGCTGTAACTTGTAACTACTTTATCAAAACCTGCCATTGGCTCCTCCTATTGTGCAGTCCAACCGCCATCAATGGCGATCGCTTGGGCGGTAATGTTACGAGCTGCATCAGCCATTAAAAAACTAACGGTATGCAGGATCTCGTCTAAGCCGATAAATGCTTTTTTCGGCATGGGTGCTAGCATAATCGTGTCGATCACTTGTTGCTCTGAAATACCATGTTCTTTTGCTTGTGCGGCAATTTGCTGTTCTACCAAAGGCGTTTTCACATAGGCAGGGCACACAGTGTTAATAGTAATATTGGCATCCCCTGTTTCGAGTGCCATAGTTTTAGTAAAGCCGATTAAGCCATGTTTTGCAGCGATATAAGCCGACTTATATTTAGAGGCGACCATCGCATGAATAGAACCAATATTTATGATTCGACCAAAGTTTTGAGCCCGCATACGTGGCAAAACTGCTTTACTCATCATTGCGGGGCCAACCAACATCACTTGCTGTAAAAGCAGCCACTTATCTGCAGGAAAGTCTTCTAATTTAGCTACATGCTGTATTCCTGCATTATTAATTAATACCTTGATAGGTTTCGTAAAGGTGCTAAAAAAGTCCTCAATCGCTTGGCTATCAGCAACGTTAAGTGCGTAGCCATGAGCGTTACCACCCTGATAAACTATTTTTTGCGCTGCTTGTTGAGCCTGTTGCTCATTAAGATCGGTAACAATAATGGTATGCCCAGCAAGAGCTAACTGCTCAGCAATATAAAACCCTATTCCACTAGCTGCACCGGTGATTAAAACGTTTTGACTCATACTGCTATTCCTCTAAAAACTCACTGATAAGCTGCGCTTTAGGCAAGATTGAAAAAATGCCATCCAAATGTCCCCAACCGCCTTCAATTTCAGAAAGCTGAACGTCTTTCCCCAGCGACTTCATTGACTCATACACAGTTCGCATATTTTCAGGGCGTAGAAGTAGGTCATTGGTGGCAGGTAATAACAATGTTTTAGCGCTGACCTTTTTAAGTGCTGTACTTAAGTCTTGCTCCATACCGGCAGTAAACAGTTGTGATGCCCGTACCAAATACAATACGTGATTTGCATCTTGGGCTTTTGCTCTTGCCATGGCTCTTTGCGCCAGTGTTTGGCTTAATTTTGGCAAGGTACGAATGTCTTTTAACGCGCCTTCATCAAGTACGTTAAAGTCAGGGAAGCTAGCGTTATAAATAATCGGGTGCATCGCATCTTGGGTAATATTAAGCATGGTGGCGGCAAGTCCATCTAATGGGCGTTCCTTGTCGTAGTAATTACCTTGCTGCCAGTTTTTATCTAACCGAATTGGCAATGCCCACTTTTCAAGGGCAGCGACTGTCCATGCATCCATTTTTGCAGCGCCAATCACATGAATTAATCGCTCTACTTTATCTGGGTAACGCGTTGCCCACTCAAGAGCTTGAAACGACCCCATTGATGCGCCCATCACGGCATGTAACTTAGTGATACCTAGACTTTCGAGTAAACGCTTTTGCACATTCACAAAGTCAGTAATCGTAACCACAGGAAAATCTAAACCATATGGTTTACCTGTTTTGGGATTAGTTGACGCTGGGCCTGTGGTGATGACATTTTCATCATGCCAGTTGGCATTGACTAAGGTGTCAGAGCTGATCACAAAATACTTGTTAGTATCTATGGCTTTTCCTGAGCCAATTAACGCATCCCAGTACCCTGCTGCGGCGTCGTCGGCTGAATATTTACCTGCAGCATGAGAGGTTCCTGAAAAGTAATGAGTGATCAAAATCACATTATCTTTGGCTTCGTTAAGCTCACCATAACTTTCCCAGCCAATATCAACCTGTGGCAACGTTGTACCTGAAACCGTTGTGAAGTTTTCAGTGCTAAAATGTTGCTTTTCTACTAGTAATGGCTCTGCTTTATCAGCGCCAAACACGGTACTACTAAATAAAAACAGCAACCCTATTATTAATATTATTCTCATTGCAATTCCTTAAAAAGTGATAAATAAGCTTAGTGCAAGAGCCACCCCAACCAATGGGATAACCACGGTCAATGCAGCTAATGGCCAATAAGCGCGTTGATGTGTTTCTTTACAAATGGCCCTGATGGTTGTGACAACGTAGCCATTATGTGGCAGGCTATCTAATGCACCAGAACTAATAGCAACCACTCTGTGTAATTGCTCTGGATTAACTCCCATATCCAAATATCCAGGAGCCACAAGCGGTAGTGCAATCGCTTGCCCGCCGGATGCTGACCCCGTTAACCCAGCTATGACGCTCACTGCAACAGCAGCCCCCACCAGCTCATTACCTGGCATATGAGTCATAGCATCAACAGCAGCAATAAAAGCCGGTGATACTTTAGCCACAGCGCCAAACCCAACTACAGCTGCAGTGTTACCTATCGCCACTAAGGCACCAGTGGTACCCATATTGATTGCATTGGCCATGTTATGGAAATACTTATAATTAATGACCACAATACTCAAAACACCACCAAGCAGCGCCACAATCAGCGCAGTTTGCTGTAAAACATCATGTAATATAAATGATAGAAGTAGCACCACCAGCAAAGGAATAACCCCGGTGATTGGGTGCGGCCGCTTACGCTCTAAAATAACCGGATCATCGTCTCTAGCAGCAAAGCGCTCACCTTTGGCAACCGCCTTTTTAATCATTTTATTTAGCCAAAAGTAACCTACTGTCGCCATAAAAATAGCCACCACTAAGCTTACTTCCCACGCGGCATAAGGTGAGGTACCTAAATGCTTTACGGGTATCCAATTTTGAATTTCAGGCGATCCCGCAGAGGTCATAGTAAACGTCACTGAACCAAACGCTAACGTTGCAGGTATAAAGCGCCGTGGCAAATCAGCGTCTTTAAATAAACTGAGCGCCATCGGGTAAACCGAAAACGCCACAATGAATACGCTGACTCCGCCATAAGTCAGTACGGCACAAGCAATCACCACCGCGAGCACCGCATGCTTCATACCTAATTTGCCAACAATGTAACTGGCTACACTGTCTGCTGCGCCTGTATCTTCCATAAATTTACCGAACAACGAGCCCAGCAAAAACATAAAAAACCATGCGCTTAAAAATCCAGCAAAGCCATCCATATACGCGTTAATAAAATTACTATCGGCAGTCACCGGGAATATAGCCATCCCACTAGTTAGTGCTACCAACAATGCACATATTGGCGCGGCAATAAATAAATTGACCCCACGCAACGTTAAAATTATTAGCAGTATTAAACCGCCTAACAGCCCTATCATGCTCAGCATAGACATTCCTATAATTATTGTTATTACCCAGATGAGGTGACATCGCAGTAACTGCTGTTAGTTTTATCGCTCAGCGAAAATAAAGACATAACACTAAGGTACTACATGCTTTAAATTTGGCTTAAAAGCAAGATAAGTCAAGGTGTTAAAAACATATAGCACTATGGTACTAATTCATTTTTTAACACTATCTTCTACATTAAGTGCAGGTGACATGAGCAAACAAATAATCAACTAATAACAACAGGAACACACCAATGATAAAGCTCAAACAAAATATCACACCCGTTACACTCGCTGTTTCACTGGCCTTATTAAGCACAACAAGTGTGGCAGCTGAACAAGCCTCTACAGTAAAAAAAGCAGAGTTAGAGCGAATAGAAGTAACCGCTCGCAAAACCGTTGAAAACTTACAAGAAGTTCCGGTTGCCGTAACCTCAATTGGCGCACAAGAATTAGCAGAAAATGGCATTAGTGTGATGACCGAGGTACAGCAGTTTTCGCCCAACACCACACTACAATCAAGCCGAGGCACTAACTCTACTATCACTGCGTTTATTCGCGGTGTAGGTCAGCAAGACCCTCTCTGGGGTTATGAACCCGGTGTAGGTATTTACATTGATGATGTATACATCGCCCGCCCGCAAGGTGCCGTGCTCGACTTACTTGATGTGCAACAAATTGAAGTATTACGTGGCCCGCAAGGTACGCTATATGGCAAAAACACTATTGGTGGTGCAGTAAAGTATGTCACCAAAGAAATGAGCGGAGAGGCAACGCTAAATATTCAAGGCACCGTAGGCAGCTACAGCCAAAAAGATTTAAAAGTTACTGGGCAGCTCCCACTTATTGACGAAAAACTCTATGTTGGTTTTGGTTTTGCCACATTGAACCGTGATGGCTATGGTGAATTTTTAACGTCTGCGCTTGATAACCAAGATCGCGAAAACTACAACAAAGATGTTACCGCTGCACGGGTTACGCTAGAGTACACCCCAACCGATGACTTATTCTTTCGTTTAGCGTGGGATAAAACCGATGATGACTCTAACGCGAAAGGCGGATATCGCTTACTTCCAAGCATATTAACTAATGCGCCTGTGCCAGATAGCGTGTATGACTCTTATACTAGTTTACCAACATGGAACAAAGTAGAACTTGAAGGTATGAGCTTAACTGCTCGCTGGGATATGAGCGCAAACACCAGCATTAAATACGTTGCAGCAACAAGAGAAAGCTATTCACCAACCAATATCGACTTTGATAATACCTCTTTACCTATTTTTGATGTTCCAGCCATTTATGACGATGAACAAACCACGCATGAGTTGCAGCTAAATCACAGTGGCGATGACTACAAATTAGTATCGGGCTTATATTACTATGATGGTGAATCGTGTGGCCAGTTTGAGGCTGTACTAGGTGTGCTTGGTCAAAGTTTAGGTGCCCCTGGGCTTACCCGTGAAGTAAGCGGTTGTAGCAACTCCACCAGCAAAGCAGCTTATATACAAGGAAGCTATGACTTTGATGAAAAATGGTCAATGACCCTAGGCGCACGCTATACCAAAGACAGCAAAGAAGCGATTGTAAATAATGGTCTTATTTTTGACGTTGTTTATCCTGAATCAGGTTGGATCCCAGGCTATGTACGCCCTGAAGGCCAATTAGTGCCTACCGTACTCGATGACAGCGAAGATTGGTCACGCTTTACACCTCGTGCAGGTGTGGAATACCAATACAATAACGACATTATGTTTTTTGCTAGTTACTCGCAAGGGTTTAAGTCAGGGACATTTAATCCACGAGCTACAACAGCAGAACCAGCAGCAAGACCCGAAGTAGTTGACTCAATTGAGTTAGGCATGAAAAGCGAATGGAATGATAATTTACGCGCAAACTTAACCGTATTCACACTTGATCACAAGGATCGTCAGTATATTTCGGTATTACCTGGTGACAGCGCCGCAGATTTAAACCAGCGCTTAGGTAATATTGGCGAGTCTAAGTCTGATGGCGTTGAATTAGAACTTAGCTATGTTGCAAGCGATGCACTAACTTTCGACGCGTCAATAGGTTACATCGACAGTAGTTTTGAAAATGTAATTGATACCAATCCTGATACCGGTGAAACATTTGATAAGTCAGACCGTTTTAGCGTCTCGAATACTCCTGATCTGACCTTTAATTTAGGTGCAACGTACCGTTTATACACAGATATGGGCGACTTTGTTATGAATGGTAATTATTACCATCGTGGTGATTACGCACTGTTCGAAGAAGATAGCCTCTTAACACAAGACGCCTACGGATTATTAAATATTGGTGTTACTTGGTACAGCGCAGATGGCCATTGGACTGCGGGTATTTATGGTAAAAACCTAACCGATGAAGAATACATGATTGGTGGTTATCAGTTCGTAGCTCCTGATCCTTCAGATCCAACTAACATCAGCAAATACACGCCGGGTCTTGGTGGAGACAATACCTTGATTGGTTACTACGGCGACCCTCGCACAATATCACTCACTGTGGGCTATCGTTTTTAAAATTTAATATCATTAGGGCCTGTTGACCTTTGCGGATTGAAATTTGTTCAAACTAGGGGCTGTTTTAATCGCGGCGCGAGGTTTGCAACCTAGTGGATTAAGTAAAAACCGAGCAACAAAGAGTAAATCGCCCCTCGGAAGAACCCGAAGGGCAGCGCCTGTTTGGCATTGATGCTGCGTTATCGCCTATTTATGTGGAATAACCACATGACATAGGCTCTACCTTGCCTAAATATCAAACAGACTGCTGCAAATTCAATCTTGAAAGGTGAACAGACCCTAGGGTTTGCCTGTTTATCCCCACAGACAAACCTTGTTTCACATCACAAAATCACATATAACTTAATGCATTGGAGACTATTTGAAATGGCTTGTGCTGTGAATACCATAATTGCTGATGACCATCCTTTATTCAGAAGTGCGCTACGTCAAGCGGCAGCGACTTCCGTACCAGAACAATATATAAAAGAAACCAGCGATATCGACGGGTTATTTAGCTTATTAAAATCACACCCCGAGATAGAGCTGATATTTTTAGATTTAACAATTCCTGGCGCCAATGGTTTACAAGCGCTCTCACAACTAAGAAATCAATACCCTGATATATTAATTATTATGGTATCGGCTAACGAAACCCCCACTATCATAAAACAAGCCATGAGCTTAGGTGCTGCAGGCTATATTCCAAAGTCATCATCCCTTGATGTGATCAGTGAAGCCATTGAACATGTACTCAATGGAGACTCTTGGTTGCCAACAGATATTGACTTAACTGATGTGGTTGTTAATGACGAACAGAGCAATTTTGCCCGCAACCTAGAAAAACTCACTCCACAGCAATACCGTGTACTCGCAATGATAGCCGACGGGCTTTTGAACAAACAAATTGCCTTTGAAATGTCGATTCAAGAAACCACCATAAAACAACATGTATCGGCCATTTTGCGAAAGCTGAATGTGTATAACCGTACCCAAGCAGGCATTTTGTTTAATCAGCTATCTCAAGTTGGTAAGTTAGAGGCGAGCTAATATAGTGTACGTCTCTAAGTCAGTCGTTTTATCATTCTTTTTAATGCCGGTGCTTTAAGTGGTTTGTACAATAAAGGATAACCTGCATCGAGTACGCGCTCGCGTATTTGCTCATCGTGGTTTGCAGTATTAACAATGGCAGGCAGCGTCATTAATCCTGCTTGTTCAATCACCTCAAGACCCGTTACACCGTCATCCAACTGATAATCAACAATAAGTAGCTGTGGTAGTGTATTTTCTGCTTTGAGTTGCTCAAGTTCAATTAAGTTAGTGGCCGTGGCAATTTCACAGCCCCAGTTTTCTAGCAACTGTTTCAGCGCTTCAAGTACATTACGATCGTTATCCACAAGCCAAATACATAAACGACCCAATTCAGTTTCTGAATTGGCAGGTACATGCGCAGTGGCTGGTGTTTTTAAACTAGGTTTGCATGGCATGGTTAAAGTAAATTGGGTGCCTTGATTAAGTTGCGACCCCATTACTAACGGGATCCCGAGTAAGTCACAAATTCGTTTGGTGATCGACAACCCTAAACCAAGTCCTTCAGCATTGGGTTTTTCACCCAATTGTTTAAATTCCTGATAAATACTCTGCTGATCACTAGTGGCAATACCTATGCCTGTGTCTTCAATCACAAACGACACATGGCGTTCATCAAGTAAGACTCTTAAGCGTACTTCACCGTGCTCAGTGTAGCGAATCGCATTACTTAGTAAGTTTCTTAGTACACGCTTAAGTAATGCTTTATCTGTGTAAATTCGCGCTTCACACGACTCAACAACAAAGCTGAGGCCTTTTTCTTGAGCAAGAGCTAAATAATCATTACGCAATGGCTCTATTAAACTACTCACATTAAATTCCGTTAGCTGTACTTTAAACGAGCCCGAATCGAGCTTAGTTAATTCCAAAATACTTGAAAGTAACTCTTCCGCACTGCCTAATGAATTTTTAATATTCATGGCTAGCTCTTTAAGCTCAGTATCTTGAGCTTTTTCGTTCATCAGCGAGCAAAACAAACTTGCTGCATTAAATGGCTGCAATAAATCGTGACTCGCTGCGGCAAAAAAACGCGTTTTACTTACTGTTGCTTGCTCTGCTACTTGCTTAGCTTTAGAAAGCGCTTGGTTAGCCTGTGTTAATGCCGCAGTTCGCGTAGCCACTTGTTCTTCAAGACTTAAATTAGCTTGTGTTAGCGCTTTTTGTTGTTTTACAAATTCACTTATGTCGGTATAGGTCGTTACAAATCCACCGCCAGGTAAAGGGTTACCTTGCATTTCAAATACTCGCCCATCGTTGTGAGCACGCTGATATTTATAAGCACTACCTTGCTTTAAATACGCTAAACGCTTATCAACTTCAGTATTAATATCCTCACCACGAAATAAGCCTCGCTCAGCGTTAAAGCGAATAATATCGGCAACAGGTCGGCCTATATACAAAGCACTTTCAGGATAATTAAACATCTGCTTATAACCTTGATTCCAGGCTACCAAACGAAGTTCCCTATCAACTACGCTAATGCCTTGCTGAATATTTTCAATGGTAGATTGCAGCAAATCACGATTAAATTTAAGTACTTGGCTAGCTTCATCTACAAACTCGGCGACTTGTTCTAAAGGCTGACGCTGCTCATTTTTCGCTACATCTAAAATTAGCCGTGCTGATGCGCCACCAATAACCGCTGACATTTCACGCTCAACTAATAACTCAAGCTCAACATTAGCAATCCGCTTCCATTGGCTTTTTTCATGTGGGAAATACTGCTGCACTAAAGAGTGGCTCGCGTCTTTTTCAGCAAAACGCTGTAATAATGCACCTAGGTCTTCATAATTGAGTGGCTGTAATGCAGTGTTTAATCGCGAGTCGTTTAATTGTGAAATAAACTTATTGCTTTGCAGACGCTCAGCAAGCGTTGCACGGCTAAATAATGGTACAAGCAAATACACTAGTGTATTAACCCCTAACGACAATAGTAATGATTGGCTTATACTTTCTAAACCCAATGAAAATAAATCAGTTGGAGCCAACCACTTAATATTCCACGGCCCTTCAACTAACCAACTGCTTTGGCTGCCTAAGCCACTAGCCAAGTTCGGTAGTAATAGAGTGTACCCCCAAATAACAAAGCCGCTTAAAATCCCAAACTGTGCACCACGACACGATGCGTGTCGCCACCACAAACCAATGATCATCGCAGGAGCAAATTGTGCCACCAAGGTAAACGACATTAGCCCAACACTGGCTAGCGTGGTAGTTTCTGCAAGCACTCTATGAGTGAAATAGCTAAGTAACAATATCAGCACAATCACTATTTTACGCGCATGCAGCAAGTGATTTTTATCTAGCCCTCGGCTACTTGAAGTTAACTGTGAACGACGTAAGATAAACTGATTGATAAAATCGTTAGTGATCATCACCGACAACACAATTGACGAGACGATTACCATACTGGTAGCCGCCGAAAAGCCACCTAAAAAGGCAAGTAAGGTTACCCCGCTATTGTCTGCCGCCATTGGCAACGCTAATACAAAGGTATCTTGACCTACACTATTGCCGTTAAAGTAAACCAGCCCCGCATAAGCAATGGGTAATATAAATAAATTAATGGCCAATAAATAAAGCGGAAATAACCACCGAGCGGTAGCCAGTTCATTATTATTGTTATTTTCAATAAAGCTCATATGAAACTGGCGTGGTAAACATAACGTTGCCAGTATCCCTAAAAAAGTATGCGCAACATATACATAAACAGGGCTTTGAGTTGCCGCAACTTGATTAGGTATATTTAGCGCTAGTGCTTGCTCGTAGAGCGCAACTGGGCTATCAAATAAAACAAAACAGACATATAAACCCACCCCAATGAAAGCCAGTAACTTTACTATTGATTCAAAGGCAATACTGGCGATTAGTCCAGGGTTATGCTCGCTAGGTTTAAGCCTTCGGGCACCAAATAAAATCGCAAATAAAGCCAGTAATAAAGTGATATAAAACGTACTATCAGCCCACACTTGGTTACTTTGAGTAGGGGCTCGGTCGGTGACTAAGTTGATGCTCTGCGCAGTTGCACTTAGCTGAAGAGAAATATACGGCACAATCGCTATTACTGAAATAAGTGAGATCAGCCCTGACAGACTTGACGACTGCCCATATCGCGTAGCAATAAAATCAGCCAATGACGTGAGTTTTTGTTGTCGACAAATATGTGCAATACGGCAATACAATTGCCAGCCAAAAATAAATAATATAATAGTGCCGGCATAAGTTGGTGCTAACCACCAACCATTACTTGCGGCTTGCGCAGTTGTGCCATAAAAAGCCCATGAGGTACAATATACACCTAATGACAGACCATAAATCATGCCTTTAAATGGCAGCACCTTTCGCCTATCTGCCCACCCCGCAACTGCAAATAATACTCCTAGGTACACCACGGCAATAAGGCTAATAAACCAAATAGAAAACATATTTTTGTTCTTGTTATTATTTTTATAATACTTAACTTAGCATAAGGAGAAATGCAGCAAAAATCAGCCCTTACTTTAGTGCTATAAATGAACAAAAAATTAAAATAAGAATTATTTGCATTTGGGTATTGACAGTTATTTAGATCTAACTGATAATCAATCTCAACAAGAAGGAAGTACATTGCTTTTTGTGACGGTAAAGTTCATTTGTTTCTCGACCCTGAAACAACGTGTGGCTCACGTTAAAGCTAAGATTATCTGTTATTAATCACAACGCCCCTTGATATTGATTGCAGATAATCGTCTATTACTTACTTGCTACATTGCTCATATCGGTGACGGTTGATATGAAACTAAAAAGCCCTTACGGGCTTTTTTTATGCCTGTAATTTAATATACAATCAGCCCAAAGTTAATGAGAATTATTTGCATTAAGGTGTTGACAGCCACTCAAATCTAACTGATAATCACTATCAACAAGAAGGCGGTACATTGCTTTTTGTGACTGAAAAATTCATTTGTTTCTCGACCCTGAAACAGACGTGTGGCGCACGCTAACAGCTATGGAAACCTGTTATAAACCACAACGCCCCTTGCTGTTTATGACCTGTTTCCGCCCTACTCATTTACTTGCTACATTGCTCATATCGGTGACGGTAGATATGAAACTAAAAAAGCCCTTACGGGCTTTTTTTATGTCTGTAATTTAATGCGTAAGGCTTTAACCTACGCTTTAAAAATTAACGGCGGTTTTTTCGTGCACGTGCTCGGCGTTGTTTTTTCTCTTCTTCTTTGGCTTGCTTTTTAGCCTCTGCAGCAGCGCGCAATCCAGCCACCATTATTTCTTCCTCTTCACGCATGGTAGGTGTTTCCATGGTGATGCGGCCAATAATACCATCTCGTAATTCATTAATTAGAATTTCTGACATTTTATACGTATCGATTTGGTTACCACCGCGAATACAGCCGCGTTTTTTACCCGCCATTTCAACAAACTCCCAATCACTTTCTGGTAGCTCATCTAACTTATAACGTGCTTTTAAAAGCTCAGGATAAGCATGCAATAAATACTCAGCGGTGTAACTTGCTACTTCTTCGTACTCAATAGCGGTATCACGTATCGCACCGGTTGCGCCTAAACGATAACCTGAGTTTTCGTTTTCTACTTTTGGCCACAGCATCCCTGGCGTATCGTAAAGCATAATGCCATCATCAAGCTTAATACGTTGCTGCGCCTTAGTTACTGCAGGCTCGTTACCTGTTTTAGCCACTATACGCCCAGCAAGCACATTAATAAGCGTAGATTTACCTACGTTTGGAATACCCATGATCATGGCTTTAATTTGCTTATCGGCACCGACTTTATGTGGCACTAACTTTTTACATAGCTCATTAATTCGATGCACTTCAGCCGCTTTATCGTTACCAAATGCAATGGCTTTTACGCCATTTTCTTGCTCAAAATAGTCTTTCCAGGTTTGCGTCATTTTAGGATCAGCTAAATCGGCTTTATTGAGAATTTTGATGACCGGCTTACCTTCACGCAGGGTAGCCACCATCGGGTTTTCGCTACTGTAAGGAATGCGCGCATCTAGCACTTCAATGATCACATCCATTTGTGGCATTATTTCTTTAATTTCATTTCGGGCTTTATTCATGTGCCCAGGGAACCACTGTATTCCTGCTCTACTCATTTGATTTGTATGACCTTTAATTAAAGGCCGCAGCCTATGGGTACTAGTGTGGGTACTAAAAGTAAAATTATGCTTCTGTACTTCTTATTTAGATATGTAGTTTACTATATTACTAAAAATTATTGCAGATGCATGTATTATTAAACATGTAGAAATACGTTTTTACGTAAATCATTAAGAGTTTATATTTAACAATACCTACAATTTAATTAAAGTCCTTTGATATTAACTTATAAATTAAAGCATAAAGCCGATGCATCGGCACATTTTAATCAAAAAAAACAATTGAGTATTCCGACAAATTTTAGAGCTGGTGTTTAAGTGGCTTTTTGTCGTTGTCAGCCTTAATTATAGCGGTTTGATTATTCGGTCTTGAGGGAATGTAATTCTCCACTAAGTTGATAGCCGCTCCCATCTTGCTGAAATCACCGAGAATATAGCGAATACTTAAAATAATAAGAATAGACAAGCCTACATATGACTCGCATGCGTATGGCCCAGATGAAGATATTCCGGGATAAACATATTCAAACCCAGCAAGAGCAAAAGTTGTAAGAAGTAAAAGTAAACTAGCGATTAAAAGCAAAAAAACTAACCAATACCTAAACTTGAACCCCCACCCTTTCAATTCAACCCAATAACCCTCATTGCATTTGATGTTTAAGTGACACTTTTTAAACAAATCCATAGCACCCATTTTGTTTTCTGGGTGAGCTAGGATTCTCTTAGATGTACCTGTATCTGCGTTACGTATTCTATAAACTTTCCATAACTCGTGCTGCAACCTAACATCCGGTAAATTATGGTAGTCTTCTAATAGCTTTATTCTTCGTTCATCTAAATTATCAGCTCTAGATACAAAAAAAGTAATAATGCTCTTGGCTACGGACATTAGTATGCCTGATACCAACAAGGCTAGGCCTAACAACTCTGACCATCCCATATCGGCACCTGGCGAGGCTACATTTCTACCAAGAGCCTTTGTTTCCCAAGCAAAAACTACTACATCCCAAAATCCAAATGTTAGTAACCCCAATCCAGAAACTATCAACCTGCTTGATAGCGTCCCAAACAATGCATTGAGAACTTTCTCTAAATATTTATCTACCAGAATTGTCCCTTCATATTTAACCGCCAATTATTTCTCCTTGTTTTTATATTACTTTGAATTAGTTATAAGGCAGAAAAAGCATGATGTATGCTTACTCTCGAAAGTATGCTGGGATTAGCAAATGAAAATGCAAGCTTTTCCGGTGAATCGTACCCCAAGCGAATTGCTGGGCTAAGAGCTTCAACAACATCTAAAGATAACCCCGGTTGAGCCTCATATGGATTAATCTCTGAAATGACGCGAGTAATTAGCCCCATGATAAATGAAAGCCCTCTAGGTAAAACTGAACTGACTAACTCTCTAGCTCTAGGGCATGATTTAGCAGTAGCAGAACTTGAGTCAGGGCTGCCACCTAAGGCTCTATCAATATCACTAATCGATTGACCACTAATCCAAGAAATTATACCTGGAATTAACTCGTCTAGAGCCTCATTACAGAATGGCTCATTTTTGCTTCTTCCAACGGAACCAAGTATAGAAGTTTGCACTTCAAATAAGAGTACATCCCGAGCTTCCGTATCAAACTTAAGCCAAGTAAGAAGCCATATGATCCAATCCTCTATTGATTCTGGAAGGGTTCCAACTTCATTTGATATTTTGAATTTCAACCTTAAGAGGACCTGTGGTGGAAGCCCACTTTGAGAGGCTAAAATTGATAGGTACTCATCAATTTCATCTGTTGCCTCTTGTTCAACCAACTGAGTTAGCTCTCTAGCCTGTGCTATATATCGCCGCTCATCACCTTTTACTCTTGAGCGATAAGCAGCAAATGAATTATCTAAATTAAAAAGTCTATTTTCATCATTATCAGTGTCATTTAAAGTTGCAAATCGGTTTACTAAATAATTTACATCTCTATCCAAGGTTTCCCCAGCGGATATTCGATCTAAAATGATACTGAGGGGGTCCGAGATTTCAACACAGCGGTCATCCTCTGGGATTAGTGATTGTAGCTTTTGTACAGCTTCAAAGTTTAGGCTTTGGTTTTCTGGAAATGTCAGTATTGGCTCAGGAACTAGTAGAACAATTCCATTTGCTAAATGACCTGCTCTACCAGCTCTTGCTGCGGCATTCAATAACTCATGAGCTTCTAATGCTTCCCGTCCTCCACTATCAACTTCAGCACGTTTGTCTCCGGCTAGAATAGCTAATTGAGCGGGTAAATTAAGACCTTGAGCCAATGTTGGTGTTGCAACAATTACCATTGCTCCATCTTCTCGTTTATATAAACGTTCTGAGAGCTCTCTTTCAATACGGAGCATAGATGCATTATGAGGCACAGCAGAATTTCCCTTGGTAAGCAAAGAATGTTTTATATCACCTAATTCAATAGCTAGGGCTTCCCATCTTAGTTCTTCTTCTTCTGTTGATTCAATATTAGTACCGAGAGCATTGGAAATATTTTTTGAGGTGGAAATGGCATGTGATTTTTGGTTTACAAAAACTATTGTTTTTAATCCTTTTGAAGCGCTCATTTCAGCAATTTTGGCAGACACTTCATTTACATTGGGCTTTATTGATAAACCGTAAGAGTTTATAACTCCTGAAAGCGCTACCTTATCTTCAGAAAGTTTTGTAAAGGTACATGCTGCATTATTATTTGCTGTATCAAGCCAATTATGTTGCAGCCCCCAAATAGCATGAGGCTCCGTTTTTAATAGCCTTGACGCAGAAGCTCTAAGCCCTTTTGCTGATTTTCCGCTGTGCATATCCATCGCTTTTTGGGCTGTCATTGCTTTAATTTTGATTTCATTTATTGAGCTTTCAGGGTAAATGACAACCCCACGAGCCTGCCTGCTAGGCTTCCATAAAAGATCGATATTTATACAATCTCTATTAGTTAATTGAGAAATCCAATCGGAGAATTCCTTTCCATTTTCAACCATTGCAGAAAGGAATAGAGCATCTGCATTAGGTGCTATTTTGTGAAAGGCTAATAGGCAAAGCATACTATCTAGAGAGCGACGAATTTTTCCTGATTGGGGGCTCAATAAATGACACTCATCAAAAACAAGAAGCCCTACATCTTCAAAAGAACCTGGCGAGAACGACAGCATAGCCAAACACCTTTCTGGTGTCATTACTTCAATTTCAGGGAGTGCTACTCCTACTTGAAAAAGCAAATCGAAATCGCTCGATACCAAAGAGCCTAAAATATCCTGAGGAAACATCTGCTGAAGGTCGGTTGTTAATTGCTCTACTAATGCATGTGTTGGAGCTAAAAAGATAACTTTCTTCCCTTGAGATAATGTATTAGCAATTTTAATTGATGAAACGGTCGTTTTACCGGCCCCAGTAGGTAAAACTAAAACTGCTGAAACACCACTTTTATGGAACTCGGCCTCTAAAGCTTTACGGTGGTTAGGCCAAATATATGGGAATTTATTAGCTCTAAAATTGATCCAGTCATGCCAAAATTCAGGGTTTGAACCTTCTGGAGCGGCTAAATTTGTCAACGAAGACTCAGAAATAACACTAAATACAGATATTAATAACGATGATAAATGCTGTACACCTGGATAGCTGACTTCAATTCTTGAAGCTAAATTACGCTCAATGGATACTGATGAAAGAACCTTAACTTTCTCAAATACTGATAAGGGTGAAGTTTCTTGCTCTTCAAGAGACCCAAGCACAACTTTAGCCATGGACTCTATAGCTGAAGCCAATGCATTCAACATAACTAAAAACGCTGAGTCCTCATTGGGCATTATTGAGATATTAACAATCTCAGCTCTTTTCTCAGAACAACTTATAATGTTAGATAAGTTACCTCTTGCAAGGTCGGCAACATAATGAGTCAATAATGATACGATAGTTAAAGGCTCATCATCACTCACATTAATTTTTGATGCGGCTTCATGAGCATCAGCATATTGTTCAGCAATCAAAAACAGTAATACGGCTGAAACTTCTGGAGCTAGTCTGTCTCTAGTAATGTTAGGCAATATACTACTATCAACATTGAGTAACTCATCACGCCTGGCAATGATTAACTGGGCACTAGCAGCAACAAATGCGGATGGACGTTTAATACTTGGATCTTCGCTAAGAGATACCATAAGTTCATAACTGTCTGCTATCTTATCTAACGTCCAATTATCTTGATCTGTCTCGTGCTCTTCATCGCTCAGTCTATAGGAAATAATTCGAGCGTAATGGTTTGTTAATAACCTAGGTAAATTATTAGGGTCTAAATCTGGAAGTTCTGGTGCTGATCGAAGTAGAGTAGCCGTTTCAGGATCATACATTAGGCTTGTACCTCATTAATTTCTTGGATATATCCAATAATTTTTGTAGCGATTAAATCAAACCAATCTCTTAGTTCACCTTCAACAATTAGACTCGCACCAATCCTCTGTGACTGATTGATACCTTCCAAGCTGCTATAACCCTTAAAAAGCCCTTTCCTAGCTTTTTCATTATCATATTTATCTGTCAGTGCAAACGCAGCCCTATAGTGCCTATAACTGTTGTCTAAAACTCTTCTAACCATTTGCATCGCCTGTGGAGTTGCAATTCCACTTAACTGAATTAAACTTGCTGCTGCAGCAATAAGTTCGGCATTTCTTGTATTGCTGTGACGATCAACAAATCCAGGAATGACATTCTCTCTAAATGTATCTCTAGGATGTTCAGTACACTTATCTTCAAATATTGTTGATTTTTCGATCTGACTAGAGTCTTCGCTCAGCTCAATCATTATCCCATCTAAGCCCTGCGATGTAGCACTAGTATGAGGATCCTTTAAATAACACTGATCACCTGCAATTTGTTTTGCTGCTATCCAGGATATAATTTCAAAGATCAGTCCATCTCTTTGATGCCTCGGATAACCTACTCTTGGTGTTTGTTTTTCTTCTTGAACAGTAAACTTAATGATAGCTTCGTTTTGCAAAGCTTCATTAGTGAAGGCCGGTGCAGCGGGGATAAGTTCATCTATAATATACGCAGCCTGAGCTGCCTGCCCCATCACCACTATTGCAATTAACTTTGATAATTGATCGTCATTTTTTACGATCCATTTAGCTCCAACACAGTCATCATCAATAGGAAAGTCTGTAATTTCTAGTGCAGAAAGTCCATTTTCTTGTGTCATTAATAATATTCCTTTATGTACCCGTACGCTCTATCAAACAGTATTTGGTCTGTGTGGAGTTTGTATTTGAGTAATGCTTTGCGTAGTGACTTTTGTACTTCGCGTTCGCCGCCGGTTGTTCCTTGCCAGCCTGGGAAGCGAACAACACGTACAATGGCGTCTATGTCGGTTACTATGCGCTCTACTACTGCGGGGGTTTGATCGTCTTTAAGCTCTAAAAACAGATCTGTTAATGCGGCTTTCGGTGTTTTTTCTTGTAGTTCGTCGTCTAGTTCTTTTTCTGCCTGAACGGTTTCTTTGGCTATTTTACAAAGCTCTTTTACAAAGTCGATTGAGGCTATTAAGCCTTTTTCGGCTTTGTCGCGCAGGGCTTCTAGTCGTTCACTTAACGATTTAAATACAGGTAAGTCGCCACGGTCTTTAAAACGCTTTGCTAGCTCTTTCTCAAGCTGTTTTGTTTTACGTGGGTCTGGGTTATTAAAAATGTTTTCGATAACGTCTGCATCAAGCACAAACTCTTCCAGGTTATGTACATTACCTACATGCACGTTGTCGTGTATGAGTTGTGTTGTTTGTGCGCCTAGCGTTAGCCATAACAACTTACCAATGTTATCTGAGGCTGGTTTTACCGACTCATAAACCTGGGCTAGCCATTTGTAATCTTCGTTGTATTGATCAAGTACACTATCAGGTGAAAGCGACTCCCACAGTTTGGCCAGGTATTTAAAATCGAGTGCAAAAGCATCTTTCTTTTCATCTGTGCTAATAGCATTCTGTGCAGCCTCTAGGCCTTCAAAACCCTCTATAGTTCTATCTACGCCAGCAAAGTGAGCTAATGTATCAGCCATCGCTTTTGGTAGCTTTGCGCGTAGCTCGCTTAAGTTAGAGATAACTTGCTGTACGCTTTCTTCATCAAATTCTAGTGCTTTTGCCGCATCGTCAAATACGCCAAAGTAGTCAACAATACAGCCAAAGGTTTTATTTGGGTATAAACGGTTGGTACGACATATTGCCTGCAATAAGGTGTGGTCTTTAATCGACTTATCTAAATACATGGTTTGGCATATAGGCGCATCAAACCCGGTTAGCAGTTTTGCAGTAACAATAATAAATTTAAGCTCTGATTTTGCATCGTTAAATTCATCCACCAGCTTTTCTTGCTGGCTTTTGTCTATGCCCCACTTTTGCTTAAACTCATAATCATCATTCGCGCTAGTGGATATAACCACCTTACTGGCTGCTTCATCAAAGTGTTTATCGAGTTCTTCTTTATATTGCACACAGGCATAACGGTCTGGTGTGACTATCATGGCTTTAAAACCATGGGGTTCCACTTTATCCATAAAGTGTATAGCAATGTCTTCAACTATTTTTTCCACACGCTCAGGCGACTTTAAAAACGCTGACATTTTTGCAGATTTTTGATTTAGTGCATCGGCTTCTTCATCTGTTAGCGCAGCGCTATCTTTAAAGTCTTTAAACGCTTTATCGAGTGCTTCTTTGTCTACATGCACATCTACTAAACGTGGCTCAAAATGCAGTGGTAAGGTAGCTTCATCACGAATAGAGTCGTGGAAGGTATAACGGCTCATATAGCCGCCTTTGTCTTCTTCAGCGCCAAAGGCCCAAAAGGTATTTTTATCGGCTTTGTTTACAGGCGTACCGGTTAAACCAAATAAAAAGGCGTTAGGTAAAGCGGCGCGCATTTGGCGGCCTAAATCACCTTCTTGGGTTCTGTGTGCCTCATCGACCAATACAATGATGTTTTCACGCTCATTCATATTCGGTTTGGCATCACGGAACTTGTGGATCATTGAGATAATAATCTTACGGGTATCGCGCTCTAGCATTTGTTGCAGTTCTTTAATGCTATCGGTTGATTCCACATTAGCGACATCAGCAGCATTAAATGTACCGCTAATTTGGGTATCTAAGTCCGTTCTATCTACCAGTACAATAACTGTAGGGCTTTTAAGCTGTGCAGCACGGCGAAGTTTTTGTGCGGCAAATACCATTAATAAGGATTTACCAGAGCCTTGAAAGTGCCAAATTAAGCCTTTTTTAACTTTGCCCTCAATCACTCGTTCTACAATTTTATTCGCGCCTTCATATTGCTGAAAACGCGGTATTACTTTAATGCGCTGTTTTTTATTATTAGTAGTGAACAACGAGAAGTTACGCATTATATCGAGCAAGCGTTCAGGGCTTAATAAATCGGTTAGCTCTGCTCCAACACCTGATAAACCAACAGCACGCGTTAACTGCGCGTCTTCAACACGCCATGGAGCCCAAAACTCTAATGGGCAGCGTATTGCACCATAAAACAGCTCACGCCCTTCGGTAGCAAAAGACAAAATATTAGGCACAAATAACTGAGGTACAGCGTTTTCGTAAATGCTGTGTACTTCATGGGCACCATCTAACCAGGTTACTGATGGGCGAATCGGTGTTTTAGCTTCACCTACCACAACCGGAATACCGTTAATCATTAATACCACGTCAGGTATTTTGGTTTCTCTGTGGTGAATGCGGAACTGATTAGTCACCACATAATCGTTACGGGTTAAATCATCAAAGTCGATGAGGTTAACTGGCACATGGCGATTATTTTCACCAAATGGCATCGTCTTTTCACCGGTCATCCAAGCGAAAAATTCTTCATTGGCTTTTACTAAGCCCACTTGATTTACCGAAATTAAAATAGCACGGAGTTTATGTATTACTTCATCAGCCAAATTGGGGTTAGCTTCAATCTCTGGATTAAGGCGAATTAATGCCTTAACCAATTCAGCTTCAACTAACACCTCATTAACACCACGGCCTAACTGCTCTGGTGATTGAAACTGCCATTGAACGCCAAACGTTTTTTGAGGCTCAGAAACCTGATTAGCGTTTAAATTAACGCCCGTCATTTGATGGATGATGTAGTGTTCCACACTATTTAATTCGGTAAATCCCATACCTAAAACACCTTGTTTGAAATAGTTGTCTGTAAAACTTTTAAATTTTCAATGTTTTTTGAATTTATATCTTCTGAGTTTTTTACAGCTGACATTTTATCTAGAATATCAATTTGTTCTGTTGGAGGAGGAATAATAAAGTTTATTTTCTTTAGAGTTCCTGAGCTTAACCCATCCATAATTCCACCTACTGCTAATCTGTTAATCTGATTAATAACTAAACTAGAGGTGAATTGATAACCTAATAATTCTGGGCTTAAAAAGTTTTTATTGATTTGCAATCTTATTAAATGCGAGTCCATGATGCCTTGAGGTGTATTATCAGGAACAACCATTGTTTTACCAACAGTACCCATAATTGAAATTAAAAAGTCACCAGGGAAGACTTCACAAGATTTCAATTTACTCTCAAAGTAATCTTTTGATATGTGCCTGTCGCCAACACTCATATCCTTTCTGAATACATTCTCTTGACCATATACTCTGATTCCCTCAGAAATTAAAAGCTCTTTTTTTAATGAACTACCAAAAGGTCCCATCTTCATAGCTCCTTTCTTATCAAGGAGAAAATCTTCAACTTTCATAACCTGGTATCCTTTGGGTAGCAACCCTAAAGGAGATTTTTCTGTTTTAGGCTTATTTCCACCTTCAAGTAAATATTTAAAGCAACTATCTTTATATACCCTAATTTTGTCTAGAGTGTTTTTCTTTTCACTTAAGCTTTGATTTAGTTGCAAAAAAAGTTGGGACAATTTCTCTTGAAGAGATATAGGTGGAATTAAAAACTCTTGATGCTTCAATGTGCCCCAATTGATCGTCGGAGATAATGAGCCCACAGAAATATCAATTGCCCGATTCATAAATAAGTCAGAATGCATAAAAAACGGAAATAGCTCTGGATCTATCACATCAGGATTTGCTCTTAGCACCAAAGCATGCGCTGAACAAAAACCGTCCCAAGTGGCAATGCCCGCCTTACGTTGATAAGCACGGCGGCGACCAAAGATGATATCGCCTTTGTAAAATTTGAGCTTTTGCCCATTTACGTCGTCAGGTGTACCATGACGCTTGATATGCAGTGATTCAGAATCAATATGCTCAAGACCAATATACACTTCTAAATCGGTATTATTTGGGTCAACACGCTCAGAAATATTTTTAGCAATTTCATCAAAGCGGTAAGTTTTCCAATTGGACTTATCTAAGTTATTTAAATCAATTTTCACTTCTGACATTTAACCTAATTCCTTAAATAACTGATCCATG
The DNA here is from genome assembly GCF_001401785.1 of Pseudoalteromonas sp. P1-16-1b. Lineage (GTDB taxonomy): Bacteria > Pseudomonadota > Gammaproteobacteria > Enterobacterales > Alteromonadaceae > Pseudoalteromonas > Pseudoalteromonas undina. The sequence goes on from NZ_LKGQ01000007.1 coordinate 59,755, forward strand.
CAGTTTGATAGCTGCTCTGATGATGTTTGCCAGTTAGCGAGTGCATCATCTAATGATATATGTACTTTACTGCTATCAACATTACTGACATAAAGCGCCATATTTAAACTAGCTTTATGATTAAGCACTTCGTCTATGGTAACTACTTTGCTAAAACCATCTTCATCAGCATAATTTTGATAAGCATTGTAAATGCGATCAATGTGGTTTTGTTCAAGGTAGGCAATGTTTTTATCTTGCCTTACTTCTTTCACGGCATTAATGATTAGTACTTTACCTTTTTTACTCTCGATTTTATTTGTTTTAGTAATTAACAAACAGGCTTCCATAGGTGAGTTATAAAACAGATTTGGACCAAGGCCTATGACACATTCAACTTGGTCTTGCTCAATCATTTTTTTACGCATTTCTGTTTCGGCGTCACGGAACAAAATACCGTGTGGCCATAATGAGATTGAACGGCCATTACCTAAATCGAGACTCTTTTGAATATGCTGCTGAAAAGCATAATCGGCACAGCCTTGCGGTGGCGTACCCCATACATTTCGGCCATGAGGATCACTTTCAAATGCTTTACGATCCCATGATTTAATTGAATATGGCGGGTTAGCTAGAATTACGTTGAATTTTTTCAGCTCGTCATTTTCAAGCAAACCGGGATTACTTAAGGTATTACCACGAACTATATCGAACTCTTCAATGCCATGCATAAACATGTTCATTCGAGCAATGGCTGAGGTTAATAGGTTAATCTCTTGGCCGTATAATTTTAGGGTGCGGTATTCTTTACCTTCATCTTTAAGGTGCAAGGCACAGTTAAGTAATAAACCACCCGAGCCACAGGTAGGATCGTATACTGACTCACCGGGTTGTGGGTCCATAATCATGGTCATTAATTTAACCACGGTACGGTTGGTGTAAAACTCTGCGGCGGTGTGGCCGCTATCGTCAGCAAACTCTTTAATTAAGTACTCGTAAGCATTACCTAGCTTGTCGTCGGGTACATTTTTTAAATTAAGCTTTTGTTGTGAATAATGCTCAATCAGGTTGGTAAGCATACCGTCAGAAAGGCGTTCTTTATTAGTCCAGCTGGCATCGCCAAAAATACCGTCTAAGGTATCTGGGTTGGCTTTTTCAATGGCACGCATGGCATTTTGCAGTGCTAAACCAATGTTAGTAGTGGTTTCGCGTACATCGTTCCAATGCGCGCCTTCAGGGATTAAAAAGTTATGGTTTTCTGCAAAGGCGGCATATTCTAAATCGCCATCGCTTTCTGTAAGTGCGTTTTCAAACTCTTCGTCGTATACATCTGATATACGCTTAAAAAACATAAGTGGGAAAATGTACTGCTTGTAGTCACCGGCATCTATTGTACCTCTGAGTGCTGTAGCTGCGCCCCAAAGGTATTTTTCTAATTCTTGTTGGGTCATCATGCTGATGGCTCCTTGATAAGCAAACTTGTTTCAAATGCTTTATAAATACTGTTAATTAAATTAGCTAATGGCGTTATATCGCTGTGATTAGTATCTAACTGCGACAGTTTATTAAACGGTATTCTAATTTTAATTTGATAACCAAAGGCAATGTTAAACACTGTTCTATTTGAGCTTAATATTTTACCTTCCCATTTACATTCGTTTTTCCAGTCGGAGCTTATGTGCTCATCTAATAAAGCCTCAATAGTGCCCCACGACTCTCTTTTGAATCTGCCAGTGTATTTATTAAAGTTTTGTTTGGTGTATAGAGGCTTTTTAAAGTCACTATCACTGAGCCACAAGCCTGTTATGTATGACTGCCCCATAATTTTGATATGGTAGCTTTTTTTTGTGCTGTAAAACTGATCATCGATATTTAGCTGGGTATTAAACTGCGGCTCATTTTGAAAAATGTCATACCCTTGGCCTTTGGTATTACCTGGGTAAATATCGACAATTAAGTCACCGGTGTTCGCGTCTATATTAAATAGCAGTTCATTAGCCCACCTTTTAGTAAATGTGGTGCCTAACCTATCTCGGTAGGCTAACTTTTCTACCTTGGTATGCTCATCACAAAACTTTATAAGTGCTGACTCAATTCGTCTGGAAATTGATTTTGCATTAATGGTTTTTAAAGAGCCTATTGGTGTTTCTGGTAGCCAACTAAAATTATGCTCTTTTACTAATTGGATAAAATCACTAAGGAACCTATTTGTATTAGCGGTAGTTTTTTCGAAACTGGCAACTTTAACCGCTATCGCCATTAGCTTTTTCCAGTTCAAATCAACTGGTGTAATTGCTTGTTTGTTGTCTTCAAGGCGCTTGCTTTGATTAGTGAATATATTAAGTATTTGGTTATACAGTTGCGAAGTACAGTCGATGTTGTCTCTTTTAGCTTCTATAACAATTAAAATATTGTTTATGGTGATTACCATGTCGCAAATAGGGTCGTATTCCGCGTTATGAGTTTGCTGCCAAAAGTCAGACATAGCGCTTTCACTTAACGACACAGCAAAAACCTGCTCAAACTCTTGTATTTGGCTGGTTCTTTTTTGTATTTCTATTTGTACCTCTGTATCGCCGTCGAGATCTTCAAATAACCGATTATACAATCCTGAGTTGCTAATAACGGCTTTTAGTACCTCATGAAAAAATAATGCGTCTTCTTGCAAGCATATTGCTAAAGCCCTGGTTAGATCGTTCTCTAACTGGTAACTACGGTTGTCTTTAGCGTATGTTTTAAAAATATTTAAATGCTTATTCATTTACAAAAACCTTTTTAAAACAGCTTTAAACTTCTCTTCAGCTTCCTGGCTTGCTTGCCAGGCTTGTTTTAAATCGGCCATTGCTTCTTCTACTGATGGTAGATTGTCTTCAATTATTTTTTCAACATATAGCGGTATGTTTAAGTTAAAGTCGTTTTCTTTTAGCTCGTCCATTGAAGCAACTTTGACGTAGTTTTCTACATCTTGATAGTTGTGATACCAGTCGTAAATTTGTTGAACGTGGTTTGGTTCTAGGAAGTTTTGTGCACGGCCTACACGAATTTGGTCTGATGCATCTATAAACAGTACTTTGCCTTTTTTATCGGCAGGTTTATTTTGCTTAAACACCATGACACAAGCAGCTAACTGTGTGCCGTAGAACACGTTAGGCCCTAAACCGATAACCGCTTCTAGCATATCTTGTTCAAGTAACTGCTTACGTATTTTACCTTCGGCGGCTTTTCTAAATAATGCACCATGCGGTAGTACTACTGTCATGCGGCCGGTGCTGTTCATGGATTTAACCATGTGCTGCACCCATGCCATATCACCATTCCCTTTTGGTGGTACACCGGCAATGTTACGGCCATAAGGGTCGTTAGCCCAATTTTCAGCGCCCCAATCCTTTAACGAGAATGGTGGGTTGGCTATTACACAATCAAAGGTTTTAAGACCATCGGCTTCAAAAAAAGCCGGGTTACGCAGTGTATCGCCACGTAATATTTCAAAGTCTTCTATGCCATGTAAAAACATGTTCATACGGGCAATAGAGCTAGACGTTAGGTTTTTTTCTTGGCCGTAAAGTTTTAGAGTACGGTAATCTTCGTTGTTATGTTTTAGGTTATCTACACACTCAAGCAACATACCGCCTGTACCACATGCCGGGTCGTAAACAGTTTCGCCTTCGTGTGGGTCTAAAATCATCCCTAGTAAATGGACCACTGAGCGAGGCGTATAAAATTCACCCGCTTTTTTATTGGTTAAATCGGCAAAGTGTTTTATTAAGTATTCGTAAGCATTGCCTAGCATATCAGGGTCAACGTTTTGATTACCTAATATGTACTGTGAAAAGTGTTCAACTAAGTCAATGAGTAAGGCATCAGATAGCTTATTTTTATTGCTCCACTGGGCATCACCAAATATACCGTAAAGGTATTCCTGGTTAGCTTGCTCTATGCCACGTAAGGCGCTTTCAATCGCGGCACCTACGTTGGTGGTTGTTTCACGAATATCTTGCCAGTGGCAGCCTTGCGGGATTTCAAAGCGGTGCATTTCTGGCAGTGCTGCGTAGTCTTCATCGCCATCTGACTCTTCAAGCGCTAGGCGGTACTCCTCGTCGTACACATCAGATATACGCTTAAAGAAAAGTAGCGGAAATATGTATACTTTAAAGTCGGAAGCATCTACTGGCCCTTTTAAGATCCAGGCTGCCTTTGAGAGGTACTGCTCTAGCTGTGAGAGCGTTATTTTTTCCATTATTAAATCTCGTTGTATTTAACTTGCTATAAGCTGAGGATTTCTAGGCTAGATTATACATTAATGAGCAGAGTAGTTGATGGAAGCTTAATAAATACAATGGCATGGTTTGTTGCTCATATCCATATTAAGCTTTACTTACTCAATCTAACGCTAAACAATCCCTTATTACTGACAGAGTAAAACAAACTTAATAAATTGAACACTCTTAAGTCAATTTATTAAGTTATTCAACAACACAAGAGCTTTCTACATTTTCAGTTTAACTTTTGCCTTAGCCTGTTTTATGTAACACAACGCAGGCCCTTACTGTATGGGTTCTATTCGCAGTAACTAGGCGGCTCAAATATATCAACATTTAAGTGGTATATTTGATTTTCTTCACATTCTTCATTTTCATTACAAAGTTGGAAGAAGTATTGGTTTTCACGAGTATCTACATCTGTAAGAATAAAATTAGTTTCAGATGTAACAGCCAAAATAGTTGTATTTAACTCAGTAATCTCCTCGAGCATCGGTGCACTCATGATGCGAAAAGTTGTTTTACCATTATCAAAATACGGTGTAATACTAAACTCGTAAGATGAGCATAATCGTTCTAGTAACCCTGTTGCTGTAAGGTATAGGCTTTCATCACAAGGAGTAGCAGACTTCAAAGCCGGAGCCACAAACCCAAAACCGTTATTTTCCACTTCAATTGCTGCCTCAACAAATGATTTAGCATCAAGCAGCCCAGAGCCACATCCGTTCATTTCACATTCGGGGCCTACTAACGCTTTGGCCGTCGACTCTGAAAGCTGGCGAAGTGTTCGACCGGAAAGGCTTGGTGCATGTGATTTAGCAAGCCCGTATGCACCTGTAACTATCGGAGCCGAAAATGACGTACCGCTCCAGTTCCCAATGTAATCATCAGCAACCTTATTAAAAGATGGAATAAAGGCTCCTTTTGTAGATATCGATACACCTTTGCCATAGGACGATGAGATATTTAAGTCACCTGAATAATCGTTAATACCAGATACAGAGATTACTCCTTGGCAATTTGATGGTGCCATATTTACAATATCATTTCTCGCATTCCCAGCAGAAGTTATAATTGCAATCCCCTTTGAGCGTGCAACGTCAATCGCATCTTGTAAGTAGTAAGGGCACTCCAACTCACCACCTAGTGAAATGTTAATGACATCAACTGAATCTTCTAGCCCTTCAATACCAAAATAGTCTATGCCCGCAAGCCAGTAGATACTTTTTGATAGAATATAAAAAGAGCCCAAGCTACAAAGCTGACTCTGTGCCATGACCATATCCACATTAGCAGCACCAGCAATACCCTCATTATTATTCGTGATTGCACCAATGACGCCATAAACAGCTGCACCGTGCCCAATCTCACAACTCATATCTTCCTCACGATTCCAACCTGACTCTCCTAACCTTTCATGAATAAATGACTTTTCTGCAACTGGCATTCGCATATCCGAAAAGTAACCTTTTGTTAGAAATCCTCCATCAATAATGCCAACCCTCGCTCTAGAGCTAGGCTCCCCTAAAGCCCATGCACCAACAAAGTCACTACCAGTCAAATTGGTTTCATTATTGGGGTGTAAGTGGTTCTGTTCACTGTATGACGGATCATTAGGTGTATAGCTCCCACTTTCGGCTAAAGCAGAAAGACCTTTAATATTATAAGTACCACGCCAAGAGTAGTCAGGCTGTCCTTCTGGGGAAATAGGATAATCACGTGCTACTCGATACCCTTGGCTTTTCAATAGCTCTATTTGATAGCTAGCATCTAATTCACTCACTTTTAAAATTGTAGGTTTAGAAAATAACAGCGGCGTTTTTTGATTTATACCTTCATCCTTAGAAGAAGTTGTATAATGAGCCTTCCGCTCAATTAAGATGCTGCCTTTTGAAATCACAAGTGAAACCTGCTCATCAGTAGCTTTTACTGAAAGTGAAGTTAAATTTATAAAGCAGATGATAAAAGCCATTACTTTTAGAGATTTCATTATTCAGCTTCCTTATTTACTAAATTACATTGGAGTGAGTTACTTGCTATTGAATTCAAAAAGGCGTATTGGTCTTTAAAGTGCCAATCTCCAGTCTCATTATCGTAATAGCCATAGTCCAGAACCCCTATAAAAAATGAAAATGTATCCCCTGTTTTTATTGGTGTTGTAGTTTTAAGCTCAGGCATATAACCATCATAGTGAAGTGCAAAAGTTGATACTGTAGAAAATAGTTCATCAGCGTAGTTGTTTAAACGTTCAACATAACGCTTGTTTATAGCTTCAAGCTGATCTTCTGAACTACCAAAAGTTTGATTTAGCCTATCTAGCTCTGCTCTAAAAGACTCTAGCTGCTCTCCAAAAATTAAATGAGCCCCCTCAATATTTTTAACCGCTAAACTTCGCAATTTATTACTTTTAGATTTACTGACTAGCCCAGCTCGATAAGATAAATCAGCATAAAACCTTACTAAGTTATTAACTTCCAAATAGGGGCGCTGGGATTGAGCAACTATTAACTCATCACTTAGTGAAGTATACAAATTATCAAAAGATACATTATTTACTTGAATAGTTATGAACACTTCACTAGTCACTTCTCCGTCTGTGACACTTATTTCATAGTTAATTGGGGGGTAGGTTTTATGTAATTCTCTTACATTTAAAGTAAGCTCATTATTACCATAAACCGCTTCTATAATATCTTCATGGCTTCCTTTAAAAGACAAGTTTTTTTCACCCGTATATATTAAAGATAAGGGAACTTTTATTGAGTTCGATTCATTAATAGTTGCCGATACCATAGAGCTTTTTATACTCAAATTTGTTGGCTCTGACTCTGACTCTGACTCTGGAAGATTATTGTCTTCTCCCCCTTGTTCACCAACAACTTCAACCTTATCATTTGATGTTGATTCACTCGAACCACCACAAGCCATTAGTGAAAATAAAACTATATTTAGTGCTAACAACCTTATTACGTTCATTATATTACCTCTTGAATAAAAACTATCGCTATGACCCAAAGGAGCTGAACTCCTTTGGATTCACTTTTTCGTGAACTTTTTATTAGGCAATAAGAAGCCATACTGCTATGAATTAACATAATCAGTTAAATAGTTTCTTATTAAATAAATGTGCTGATATGAGCCTATATTGAGGGTAGCTAAGGCCCAGTTAAGACGTACTAGAATTAAGTGCCTTTAGGGGTCCAAATTTTACGAATTTCAAATTCATTCCAAAGGCCATTCATTTTATTTTGCATCTGCGTGCTTGTGCTCACGCCTAATGTTGTTAAAACTCCACTTCGAAAAGCATGTTTGTGCTCTTCAGTAAAAAGCATATTCCGCTTAACAAGCTTTTCAAAAAAGTTGACTGGAGGACGACTATCAAATTTACCTTGCGCACCTCGATTACATGCTTTGCAAGCTATTACTAAATTCCAAATACCATCTTTATTGATGGATAGAGCTCTTTCATCTCCTTTTTCCTTGAGTTTAGCTATATAGGAATGCGCAAAAAAATGGTCGACATCAGGGAACAAATCATCACTGTTCTGGCTGGTTTTATCGACCACAGCATCACAATAGAAGCACCGGCCTTTTTGATAAGGCAAAAGCGCATCTAGAGCACTGCGAAGACTAACACGTCGTCCACTTCCACTTTCATTTGATATCACTAAGCCCTCGGTTTTAGAGTGAGTGACTAAATTAGTAGATACACCGGCAGCCCAAGCTGATTGAACAATTGACCACCTAGCTAATATTTCATCAATCATTATCTTTTTTTCTAATGGGTTTTCACGTAACTCAAGCAACCTATCAGTTAGAACAAGTGATTTCCCCTTACTATCATGCTCAAACAGCCACCACTTTTTTGCGATGCTACCACCTCCAACATTATGAAATGCATCAAAAACATAATTGTGCCATTGAGAAGCCGTACTATCTTTTAATTCCAAAAAACCAGACTGCGTTTTACCTGACTCAATATAACGATCGCAGGCAAGAGTAAATCGTGTCGGCTTACCACTACTAAACTGCTCAGGCACTTCTTCGTAGTGAAGTAAAAATTCATTCAAAAAGTCTTCTTGCAAATCTTCAAAGTTTATACCTGAGCGATTTGTTTTTACCTTTAAAAGCGCAAGAGCCAAAGCAAATTTATAAGTCGCTACATTTTTTCCAAACAGAGCGATTGTACGTAAACTTCTTAAGTTTTCGCCATGGCAGCTATCATCTATGTACTCTGCAATACTTGCTTTTTTTATGTCTTGTAACATCATTGAACCCCACTACATTTTATATAAAATTACATTTAGCCAAGGCGGACGTGCTTCTCCACGTACATCTTTCGTTATCCAAAGCTCTCTTAACTTCACGCTATTCAATTTACTCATTAAGCCATTTAAGCGTGCTTCAGTCATATCAAGAAATAGCCTATCTCCATCTAAACGCTCTTCTTCACCATATTTGAAAGATAAGTAAAACGCGCCCTCTTTTTTTAGGAATGAAACTAAATGATTAATGGTTTCCACAATTTCGTTTTCACTTACATGCAATAAGGAAGCACATGCCCAAATACCATCAAACTTTCTTTCAGAGCTGAACTGTAAAAAAGAAGTATTAGTAACTTGAATCCCTGTGTGCTCTGAAGCTTGTTGGGCCATTTTTACTGAAGCATCAAAAGCGACAACTTCATATCCCTTACTTTGAAATGCACTAATATCTCGCCCAGCTCCACATCCGGCATCCAAGATCCACCCATGTGGCTTTATATGTTGTAAAAAACGGTTATGGAGATCTGTCATGTCTAGGCTTTGCGTCTGTTCAATAAATGATTCTGCATAATCATCGTAATACTCAGTCGAATTGAAACTAGTGTAAGCTTTTTGCATTTGAAGTATCCCCTTGTTTTTTCAACATAATTAAATTTAACGACGATTCCAGTAAATAATCATTATTAAGCAACATGTGAGAAACTTGTTCTAACGTCTCTCTATACTCACCCACTAAAGTTTTGGCTGCTTGATAAGCAGTATTTACCACTTTGTTTACCTCTTTATCGATTACCCCTTCAAAAGTTCGAAGCTGCCTAACGTCCACACCTTCACATTGATAAATCGCCCCCAGGTTCATTAAGACCTCTTTCGCCATTTTTGTAGCGCGCTTCATATCCTCGGATGATCCCTGCGTTATTTTATCCTCTCCAAATATAACTTCTTCAGCTGCTCTTCCGCCTAATAAAATTACTAATGCATTATCCAATCGGTTTTTTGTTAAAATATCCATAACATCTAACTCCTCAGAAATGGTTATTCCATACACTCCCGAAACCATTTTTACTGAAGCGTCTGGGAACTGTGATTTTATAGCTATAAAATGTCCGGCTTCGTGAACCGATTTTGTATGTAATAGCTCATTATTTGATGGACTAATTCCACTATCAGAGATAGAACTGCCGCTGGTTAATACTGTAATAAGTAATTTATTGAAATTGCTGCAGCGCTCATTTTTACCTGAATAAAGTACAACATCACGGAAAACATTTTGAATCGCCTTATGGGTTTTTCCTCCAGTCAAGCTCGCCAGTACTGCACTCTCATCTTCAGATAATTCAACCTTATAAGCTTTTGACTGAATTTTGATTGTTTTTAGGCGCTCACTTTCTGTTGGATATGTAAAGCCAATTTCGCGCTCAAATCGCCCTGCACGAAGTAAGGCAGGGTCAAGTAAGTGAGGATGATTTGTAGCAGCTATAAAAATACAATTTCCTTTGCTGGACGTTACTCCATCCATTTGAGCAAGCAACGTATTTACAGCCAAACTATGAACAGGGTTGTTTTCATTCCTAGCTCGGCACAAGCTATCAGCTTCATCAAAAAAGACTACGCATGGAGAAATCTTATTAATAACCTCAAATAACTTTTTGAGATTAGTAACAGCACACCCTTGAGATACCACATCAGCTCCATTAATGACAATAAATGACAACCCTAATTCATAGGCAAATGCCTCTGCCATAAATGTTTTACCTGTTCCTGGAGGGCCGGAAAACAATAAACCTTTCGGGAGGCTGCCTTGGGACACCTTTTTATTATTTAGTTGCTCTCTAATAAACCGCATTTGTGACTTTAACTGTTCATTACCGACAACTTCAGAAAAGCCAAACTTCGGTTGATAAAGAGTCATAAATGGAACATCAAAGTCATTTGGATCAAAAGATGTACAAAGCTCTGGCTGTTCCACTTGAACTATCGCAACACCATCTTCAAACTTTACACTTGAGGCATAATTAGTTTTCAGAAAACGACGCTTTCTATCTTCCAAGTTTCTTAAGACATCGGTCCTATGATTTGCACACTGGGTGAGTTGGCTAATATCTAAATCATTCCCCTCAATTAACTTAATCCCTAGGTGACACAAATGCTTATAAGCTTCAGCAGCCCCACAAGGTACAAAACCAACAACCCCCAAACTATTTAAATCTAATTTATCTAGTTCTGTAGCCCAATATTCAGAGGTTGCGCTATTTAAATCTAACAATAATGAAGAACACTTCTCTTCATCAAACATAGCGCCTTGAACCTGCTCAAAAACGTTGATACCAAAGTTTAATGACTCGATAAACCAATTGCTTGGATTTGCACTCAATATATATGTAGTCTCGTGCATAGCTGGAACTGCTCTCTGAATCTCAATTTGATTTACCAACTCATCAACTTGATCATAAACCGCTGATTCATACTTAAGAATTAGTTTATCTAACTCTGTGTGAATATTCCTTGCGTAACAGTCCTTGGCCAAGCTTTCTATAACAAACTCTGACATATTAAACGGCACTAAAACATTGCCTCTTCTCTCTTTGATAAAATCTTGAACTCGTTTATCGGCTATTTGTAACAACTCAAGTGAGCTGAGAGGAGAGAAAACTGCAACATGACCCGACATTAGGCGCTCAGTTAGCTCTAATGAAATCCCACTTTTACCATTTAATAGTGATTTAGCATCAATCATAATTTACCCTTATTGGTTCAAAGCTGAAATCTGAGAAGAGCCTACTGACGTAGTAAACAAAAAAAAGCATTGTTCAAAATTAACCACTCTATTCGATGTATTATCTGGCAGTTCACCGCTATCTAAGAGTGTTAATAGTGCCTCCTGTACGACCGAGTGTGCTTTATCAAAATTCTCGAAAACAAAACATGTTCTTGGGTTTAATTCAGCAGTTAGCGTGAGATCCCCCAAAGCTGAGTCAACATACTGTGACCCCGTACCTATAAGCTTCATAATACTTTTCGAGTCTGAGTAACTTTCCATCGGTATAAACAAAGAGTCATAGCCCACACCTTCATCAATACTATTCAGAGCTTTCGTGAAACTATCTGCTAATAAGCTTTTTCCTGATTGCGAAGCTCCTAAAAGGGTCAAAGATTCTACTTTTATATCGGATAACGATTGATTTGGATGAATGGCCCCATAGTAAAGATCAGCAGCACTATCTATAGCAAACTTTTGACCGATTACTTTTTCTGTAAGAAAGCTTTTCAATAATTGGGATTTTTTGCGAGCAAATTGGGCATTGAACGGCTGTTGGTATTCAATTAAGCATTCAACAAGCGACGGGTAATTAATGGTAATAGGTGCATTTGACGCCTCTTGTATAAATAACTGATTAAGTTCGCTACTTATATTTAAATCAATCTGAGCTTCACATTTAAAACTTAATGCATGATGAAAAAATGTCGCTTCAACTCCTTCATGGTGAAAACTTTTTTTAATCATTGGCACTTCTCTTAAGGCTTGCCTCGCTCGGATAACATGATCTGGGAATCTTATTTGGCGTACAGGTATTCCCATTTGAGAGGAAATTTTCTGCATTACATTGGGCGAGCCATATACACTTGCAAGAAGTAAGCTCTTATCAATTTTTGGTAGCTTCGAATTATCTTTTTTTATTTCTATTAAAGAAGGAAATTTCGTAAATCCGTTTGTTTGAAAACCTTTACTGATTATCATAAAAATTAGTTGTTCAAATAGCTGTTTCACATCAGGTGCGTCACTTTCAAGTGCCTCACTTAACTTAACAAATATCGGGGCCTTAGATTCAGGCTTAAGAACTGAGCTTTCTTGTTCAGAATCATGCCCAATACCCTTAGAGAGAAATGAATCATCTAATATTCCAACTTCCTCATCAAACCAGTCAGTGTATTCCTCAGAGCTTACCACTCCCTCAAATAAATGCTCCTCAAAATAATCAGTCACATCATCTGAGCTAGATGAACCTAATGAACTTTTGAAACTTTCAAATAAAGAGTTTGTGATTTCTTCATCTATAGTCCAGCCACTAACTTGCAAATTTTCATTACATAGCAACCTCACAAATTCATTTAACATGTCATCAAAGTTTAAAAGCTTGCCAGCATTAAAATAATACCTACAAAACGCTCCAAACTCATCAACGTGATCATTAAACAAACGAATATTAAGCACATTGTAATAATGCGTAACTATTTTAGTCCGAGATTTAGTATTAATAATAATTTCAGCTTGTAAGCCTCTATTATTTCCTAAGCACCTTTTATTAAACTTCCAATCTTCAATATATCTGACCCCTAATAAAATGAATGCTTCTAAGCCCTGCATTTCCATATTTGTAAATGGAAAACTAACTGAGGTAGGAATATGATCTTCTCCAGCTCCATCAAAAAACTTATAAGACTCATTCAACGCACTTTCCACCCACTCCGGCATATAATTTCTGCCAAAGGATTCAAAAAAACGTGTAAATAAATCAGGGGTACGTTGAATTTTAGACATAACAACTCCTAACACTACTGTCAGCTAGTAGCATTCAAATGGTAAATAGGCATTAAAAATGACGGAAAGCTACGCAGTCATAACCGCGACTAGGTGCTTAAAGCTGGGTTTCGAAGCGAGTTAGGCTGCTAAATCCCAATCAAACAAGGTAGGGGCACAGTCTCGTTCCCATATTTCTGATAGTTGAGAAAATGTTAACTCATGTTTACTACTGTTCAATTGATAGTTTGTCAGAGCAATATCAAGTGTGCTTTCAATACACTCAATAGAGTGCCCACTTTGAAAGCACACTTGTTTAACAAAGCTTGTGTAATTGCTAGTAAAAAAACTGGAAACTTGATTCATTATACCGCCCTCACTAAATTCAATTTGAACACCACTCACTTCATAAATACATGATGCTGTTGATGTGAAAAGATTAGAGTTTAAAAGTGAGAAACACAACATAAATTTAATTTTATGCGCAATGTGGGAGTGTCGCTATTTTTTATTTTTCAATGCACATTTCAATGCACATAAAGACAACCTAAAATGCACCATTTGACATGGCTGTTTGTGCAATTTTCAACCACCAACCTACCGTAGTGTTGAACGGCATAGCACCAATACTTAAACTAAAGCAATCAAAAAGCAGAGGCCCTACTGAAAATTCCATTATAAGAGAATATATTACCAAGGCTCCTCTGTTATACAGTTTGGGAAAGCTGAACGTTTAATCTCAACAGTATTACTAATATTTTGTATTTTATAAACGATAGTTGAAATAGGAGTAAAGCTTCTTGGGTTTTGATCAAGCACTGTTATGCTTATGTACTTCACTCCCACACATAGCCCTAAGCCAATATATTCATCTTGAAAAATATCACCTACATCACCATCCACAAAAAAACATGCAGCTAAATTTTTACCTTCAGCATCTAGAACCATGAGATCACACTTTACAACTAACTGACCAAAATTAATCTTTTTTGAATAGTCAGCAATAAACCGGTCATAAGGATAACCATGCCTAGTTTCTAGCTCTCTTTTAAAAAGCGACAAAGCTATTGATTTATTTACTTCTAAATCAGGCTTAAACTCATCATGTAGCATTCTTTTCGCACACAACACATGGGCTTTCTTAGCTAAACCATAGTTGATGACATCAACATATTTTTTTCTATTAGTTTGACTTTCTCTCTTATTTTTATTTTTTCCCATAATTCGAGATATAGTTGACTGATTTACTTCAAGCTTCTCCGCCAATAAAGATTGATTCCTTACAGCAACTTCTTTATTTAGATCTTGAGAGTACACCATGATAGGAAAGGGCCCATGCGCCATTATAGTTTCTAATATTGTAGGGTATGAAAACTCCATAACCTCGCTAAAAACAGGGTGGCATTTTTCACAAATAAAAATAATCTTCTCTTCCAGAATATCACTTTGGTAAGCATCGACTAGGACATCTTTCATACGGTAAGGATTTAATTCATGATACACATAATTTTTATCAACGAAATAATCAAGACATACAGGGCATTGATTATTTTGGTTATTTAATGTCACCGTATAAGGGTCTACTGTAAAACGGTTTTCTTTCTTTTGCGGAATGAAACTTGGTTCATCAGAAGTAATTTCATTTAACTCCTTCACCCCCAGTACTCTCTCTAAGCTCTTGATCGTTCTAAGACTTGGGTTTAATGACACTCCAGACCTTATCCTATGCAGCGTCGAAATTGAAACAGACGACTTTCTGGCTAATTCTGCCAACGTCATTCTGTTTTTAGCTAAACTGACTTCTAACCAGGATTGAATCGACATACTGCATTTTCCTTTTACTTTCTTATGGGAAAGTCATCAAAGTATTCAAGGGAGCTTAATTAAACTTATGAGAGCGGAGTACATATTATCTAAAAATTACCCCCACACTCTATGTAATAGCAATTACTTACCATTACAGAATAAAATAAACGCACTAATTATAAAACTTTAAAATGAGTATATTAGCCGCCACTTTCACTCATTTTCACCCTTCTAACTTACACAGCTACAACTAAAGAGTATTCGATTAATAGAAGCAAAGAGCTATTTAATGGTGCAAATATTTACCTAATTTTGTACATCAAATTTGAATATTAGATCATATAGGGGTAGGTCTGACCTACCCCTATATGTTAATAATTAAGCTGCTAAGGCTTTAAAAGCAAGTAACGGTTACATTAACTACCTAAATTTAAAGAATTGATTGAGCCTTGCCCCTTCCTTCTATTCGTTCCATTATCCAATCATCAACTTCTGACTCTAACCAAGCTACCGACTTAGCGCCTAGCGATACTTGCTTTGGGAATATGTCTTTCGCCATAAACTCATAAATTGTTGAGCGGCCTAGTGATGTTTTTTCGATTACTTCTTTTAATTTGATTAAACGCATGGAATTTCTCCGGTTGGTTATTAGTACATAACCTTTCCGGGGTCAGTATTTTTTTATGCCTTCAAACAAAAAACTTACACATATACATCACTAACTTGCATGAACCACTAAAGAGGAATTCACAATGCAAGGTCAACAGTCGTTATATGAATTTAAACACCCAGTAAATGACGAGCAGATACTAGAAGCCGCCGCGTATATTATCGCTAAGAAGCAGTTTAGAGATGGCGTATTGAATAGCCCTAATGATTGCGAAGAGTACTTAAAACATAAATTAGCGATACATGAACATGAAGTATTTGCCGTACTGTTTTTAGATAGCCAAAACCGCATACTGGAGTTTAAAGAGCTATTTAGAGGCACTATTAATGCAGCTAGTGTTTACCCTAGAGAAGTCGTTAAAGAGGTGCTAGAGCTTAATGCTGCATCCGTTATCTTGGCGCATAACCACCCTTCAGGGATTACTACCCCATCTCAAGCAGACAAGCTTATTACTAACAAATTACAGCAGGCACTTAACCTAATTGATGTTTCAGTACTTGATCACATCATCATTGGCGAGAACACGTATTCATTCGCTGAGCATGGCTTAATTTAAAAGGAGTTAAATATGGCGTTAAAAATAGAGCAAGTATCAGGCTTAAATGTGCCTGACTCTTTTATTCGTGTGATTGTAAATACAGTTACAAATGAGGGTGATTCTGTAGGTGGGGCAAAAGTGGTTACGCTTAACTTTAGAGATCCAGACTACAGCCCTGAAGCTGGAGGCTTTCACCCTGTAGAGGTTAGGTTAGAAAAACAGGCCACCAGCTGGCAGCTAGTTTATATTACTGACTTTTCGTATCAGGGCCGTCATACCCCTGAACTAATAAAAGAAATTGATGTGTGCTTTAGTATTAAGCAGGTTTATCACTTTTTAGCTGGTTGGTTGAACGCTAGGGAAGGTAAAGAGCTATTAGCCTTATTCATTTCAAACTTTGTTGAGTACTACAACACGGGTTGTTATCAGGTTACGGTTACGACTGAATAACTGGGGGTTTTATGGCTGAAGTACAAGCAGTTAAAGATCTCGATACAGTAAGGCTCGTTAGCTATTTACTAGAAAAACGCTGCTCAAAGCAAATGAGCCAAATATGGAATCTTGGCTTAAATCTCGCGCTTAGAATATCTGACTTACTTGCAGTGAAGTTTACTGACATAAATAATGATAGGTTGATTATTTACGAGTCAAAGACCTCGAAATTAGCTGAAATAAAGTTAAATGATAAAGCGCTTTCCTTAATCAACGAAATTAAACTTACTCATCCACATCATATCTACTTATTTCAATCATACCGAAATCAACAAGCGATCAATTCACAACCTAAGCCGCTATCACGTAGAGCGGTTACAAAAGCATTTTCGCTGGTGGGTGAAGAACTAAATATTCATTTAGGTACTCACTCAATGCGTAAAACGCGTGGCTATCACTTGTATCAGAAAACCCACGACATCGCCCGAGTAATGAAAATGCTTCGCCATAGCTCCGAAGCAACAACACTTCGTTATATAGGCATAACACAGGAGGAAATAGACAAAGACTTTGAAGAACTAGAGCTATAACCCTTATTAGCGTCATTCTGGCGCTTGTTTTACTTAACTAAAAGGAAGGCATTATGTCTTTAGATAAAGCTGTTTCGTGCGGCTTGGTTGGTAATGAGCTATCTAAACAGATAACTGGCAGTAGTGATTCTAGTGTAAGCAGAACAGCTGTGGCTATAGGCTCCGGTGCAGCTGCTGGAGCGCTTACATCTGGCGCAATAGTAGTTGGTGCAGGCGTTGCCTCTGCGCCTGTTACAATCCCTTTGGCGGTAGCTGGTGGATTAGTTGCTGGCATTGCTAGTTTGTTTGATTAATTAAATACGAGTGCTCATATAGAGCACTCTTTTAAGGTGTAATAACACCGTTTATTTTTTAGGTTCTCATAATGGTATTTTGGGAACTTGCCAACCCTTGTTGCGTAAGGGCCTTGGCCTATTTAACTAGTTGAAGGTCTCAAAACCTCGTTAAAACGAATTATGAGAAGCACAGGTCTTAATTAGAATATCACCTCTGACTATAACCAAAACAACGCTGCCCTAAACCGTAATGCTTAGTTCTAAGCTTGGCGAAGTAACTTACTCGACAATAAAGAGCATGGAAGTTTTGAGCGAAATTAGGGTTATTAGCGTCAAGGTAATAGTGTGCATTATCAGGCAAATGAACTAATTCCATCGTTTCATTCAGCGTTAAGGTCAACGCACTTGCCCAGGCCTTAGCTATTCGAGTAAACAAGTTATCACTTTCTATATTTATTTTACCCGTGCAGTGGTACCGGTCCTTATTGAAAAACAGTACAAAATGATAATGCTGATGGTGAGCTTCGTCTTTCTCTCTAGTCCAAATATATCTAATATTACATGGATGTGGAGTTTTACCATCACGAACTTTACGTTTTGTATCTGCTTTAATCTGCGCCTCAAGAGAAGCAATAAATCGTGTAATAATTTTATTGCTATCTAAATCAACTGTATTTGAATAAGCAGGTAGCCTTAAATCAATTCTGGCTGCAAACGTTCTTTTATGTTCACTACATGCAGCATGCATTACTTTCTCAATAGCATTTAAGTAGGGAATAACTAGTTGCTGATCTACTCTAGCGAGTGTTTGATATTGCTTGTATGTAGGGTTTGTTGTTACTGGGTATTGGGTTGGGTTATTCATTCTCTTTCTCCTGTTATGTATTGGTTCATATCAGGTGTATGAGTCGTAGTTTTTTAATTTGTATTTGTTGTGATAATGACTTCGTTACTAGTAACTCTAATTAATATTACCAAACCGAAATTAACACTAAGAAAACCAGCTTAGTTTGTGACGGCAAATTTCATTAACGCATTACTGAAAAGATGTTTTGAATATTTACAATCACTCTGAAGTTATCACCTATAGAATAAGGTTGCAGGGCCGTACTTAAATACTAAAAACACACCATATTCAGATCTTAATTTAAACCTAAACAGCCGGCTTCCTGAGTATTAACTTCATCAAGTTTTATTCATTTTGTTGTAAACCTCTTCCACTCCAAACAAGGAACTCCTCATTAAAAGCCCCTTAATGAGTTACTAATTATGCTTAAAAATTACTGCTTAGATATTCCATATACATAAAAATAGCTGGTCAGGTTTGTGTAATATGAATCAAAAGAACCTAAGTTTGTAGGTTGAGTTGAACTCTAAGAAAAATGGAAATGTGGTGTCGAGGTGGGATCAATTCATCGGCTAATAAAACTTAAATTTGCTTTTTTAAAATTTACATGCAATAAAGCATAGAGTGAAAATAAATAGAAAAAGATACTAAAAACCTTTCAAACCCTTTAAAACCCTTTAAAAGAATGCTAAATCAGGTTTTTTAGGTTACGTTTTTTTTACTAAAAAACTCTTGTTTTTTTATGATAAAACAACTTAAAAAATACGTTTTATTTATACTATAAATGAGCTTTATCTGGCAAGGAATTACAAAAATGTCATGGCTAGACACATTCAAAAATGATGAAAGATCGCTGTATTGGTTGGTTAAATATATCCATCACAATAATTTATTTTACGTAAAGCGTTTCCCTACAAATATCGAAGAAGCTCGCGAGATTATTAAGAGCTGGGAAAGTGAACCTATTAATGAAGCTGAGGCGCGTCTCAAAAATGAATTGAGAAAGTTAATGGAAAATTACTTTGCAAATGTGCTACCTATGGAGAGCTTTGATTGGCTATCAGTTAAAAACCCAAAACAACTATCTTGGGTACTTTTTTACATAAACCTTAACCCTATTCCACAGATTCATTTCGCTCCACAAAATAAGTACTATAGAAATTTTGCAAGCAACATTAAGGAGGCATATCCGCTGATAATAAAAACTTTTGACTCAGCAATAATCTATGATGGACAAAAGCAAAACTATTTATTAGCCTTAAAATATGCATACTCTCAGTATGTTATAGGAAAAAACCCACTTCCTTGGTTAGATATAAAAGATGAGGAAACATGTAGTTGGGTTTGGCGTTATCTAGTAGAAAAAGTAGATGAGGCGTCAGGGCAAAAAGGGATGTTCCAATTCATACAACCAATTGATAATGAGACAATTTATTGGTCATGTATTTCACTAATAGCTAACTGGAGGTTTTTAAAAGGCCGCTTTGTAAAAAATGTCGAAAAACCGCTTTTTCGTCATATCGAAACTATCAAACCTTCTAACAATACTAATGTTAATTTAGATACAAGTAAGCTCTTTCTTTCAGGTCCCCTTTTAAAATATAACCATCAAATCAAATTTAATTCTATCGATGAGTTAATAAATACTGATATTAATGATCTCACTATTACTGCGCCCTCGACATCTCTAGCTGCATTTGAAGTTGTTGGTAATGTTACAATTCACCTTTATCCTCGAGCTACTTTTACTTATATTGCCGAAAAGCTTAATCAACCTTTAGCTTACGATTGTACTCAAGACATTAATGGTAAGGAAACTCTAGCAGTAGATCTTTTATCGGATCAAAAAGACCTCGCCGCCTACTTGTATAATGCACACAAACAAAGGTCATTCCGTCAAAAAAGTAACAACTTTTTTGGCTTAACTAAAGCAAACCAGAAAAAGCTAACCAGCTACGCTAAAGATCAAAATACCACTGAAAAAAAAGCTCTCAATGAAATAGTTAAAACAATGCTTGATTAAGTGCTTTTATTTCGGACTAGTCTGCCCAATCAACTCACTCCACCATGTCATAATCGGCCTGCGTTGCTCTAAATAATCAGAGCGGTTATATGCCGCTCTTGTTTCGTTTTCATCTGCGTGGGCTAGGCAGGCTTCGACCAAAAGGCTGTCGCAACCTTCCTCATGAAGAGCTGTAGATGCAACTGAGCGCAAACCATGAGCCACCAGCTTATCTTTGTAACCCAAGCTGCGTTTAATCGCGGCATTGACCGTATAAGTGCTTGCATGGCCCTTTTCATTACGCTCACTCGGGAATACATATTCATGGTGACCGCTCAGTGGTTTCATTTGTTCAAGTATTGCCAAGGTAGCAGGCGTTAAAGGCACTCTGTGAGCCCTTCTACGCTTCATTTCTTCAGCTGGAATAATCCAAACAGCCTCTTCAACATTAATGTCTGCCCACTTAGTGCCTGCGGCTTCCTTTGAGCGAGTCATAGTGTGCAGTTGCCACAAAATTAAAAGCTTTGTTTTGTTCTGAATGGTTTGAGAGTTATTCACAGCCGTTAAAAAATCAGGTAGCTCTTCAGGCCTAATAGTAGCCATGTGTTCTACTGTATTTTTAGTAAATACTTTTATAATTTTTGCTAGTGGATTGGCATTGATAAAACCATGATTGACCGAGTAATCCATGATCTGATTTAAGCTTTGGCAAATACGCTTAATTGTGGAGTGCTTAGCGTCAGTCTCAAGTGGCCTGAGAATTTCAATGGTATCAATCGCTGTAATGCTTTCTAAAGGCGTGTCTTTCAACTTGGGGAAAATATACATCTCAAGCGTTCGCCATTCCCTAGCTGCGTGATGAGCGGTCACAGTAGGCTGTTTTCGTTCAAACCAAAGCTCTGCAGCAGCTAAAAAAGTATTCGCAGCTTTGCGGCTCTCTGTTCGCTTTTTAGCAAGCTCATATGCCTTTGGGTTAATACCTTGCGCTAGTAGCTCTTGATACTCAATAGCTTTAGTACGTGCGTTAGCAAGCGATAGTGCTGGATAAAGCCCAAGGGGTAATTTATTAAATTTATCACTTATTGGATCTTTAAATTTAAACTGCCAAGATTTAGTGCCGCTAGGTAAAACACGCAGTTGAAGGCCGCCACCATCAGAAAGCGTTTGCTCTTTGCCTGTACTAGTAATTGATTTTATCTTTTTATCCGTTAGACGTACTACAGGCCTAGCCATAATAAGCTCCATAATGATGATTAAGACTAGTATATATAAAATACAATCTCATGGGTACTAACGTGGGTACTAAAAATAGTAGAAGTGACAAGATTAGACTGGACAAACACGGAATAAAAACAGATTAAACCCATGTTTTAACTAAGCTTTTAACATGATCGCGGAGCGGCACGGAAGTTAATGCAAGCGCCCAGGGAACCACTGGATAGCCATTTTTAACTCCTAACATATAATTTGTAGCTATTTTAACTGGCAATTCATTTAATTGCGCTATACTGGCGCAAATTTTTTCAGATTAGATATTATGGCTCTCAAATCTACCATTATTAAAGCGCAACTATCGCTTAGCGATATGGACCGTCACGTATACCAAGACTTTAATTTAACCTTGGCACAACACCCTTCAGAAACTGAGCAGCGCTTGATGATCCGCTTACTAGCGTTTGCACTTAATAGCTGTGATGGATTAGAGTTTACTAAAGGTTTATGTGCTGATGATGAGCCGGAGCTTTGGCATATTAATTACAGCGAAGAAATAGAGCTGTGGATTGAGCTGGGGTTACCAGATGAAAAGCGCCTTAAAAAAGCCTGTAATAAAGCTAAAAAAGTAGTTTTATATACCTATGGCGAGAATAACCAAGCTATTTGGTGGCAAAAGCATCAGCCTAAATTGTACGAGTTTAAAAACTTAAGCATTTTTAGCCTTGATTATGCTGCTACTCAGTTATTAGCTGCGTTGGTTGATCGTAATATTAAATTGGCTATTACCATTCAAGATGGTGAAGTTTGGGTTAATACCGACACCACTAACATTGAGATAAAACCTCAGCAATTAATGTAATTAGAATAGGTTATACCAATTGCATTAAATTAGTTATCCATTATAGCGACAAAGAAATAAGTCGATAACAAGGCGAAAATGATGACATATAGTTGCTCTATATAAATAATTTTTAACGCAGGTAGCGGATTATTTAATACGCTAGAATGATCATGTTTTAAATAAAATTGGTATTTGGGGGCGTATGAAAGTTAAACGCGTTATTGTTTTACATGGCTTGTATATGTCTGGCTTGGTTATGCGCCCGTTATGTTCGCGTCTAGAAGAGTCGGGGGTTAAAGTTTTAAACTTAACCTACAATACTCGAGACCCTAATCGAGATGCTATTTTTACGCAAATAGATGAGTTTATTAGCAATGAGCCTTCTGCTTTAGTCTGCCACTCTATGGGAGGCTTAGTTGCCCGCGCCTACTTAGAAGCAAACTCAGCGCCAAGTCACCATGTTGAAAAGGTGATCACCTTAGGTACGCCACATACTGGCAGTCATATTGCTGAGAAAATGCAACAAAAAGGGTTTGAGCTATTATTAAAAAATAGTGTTGAATTTTTACTCTCAAAAAATGGTGATTGGCCTTTTAAAGCCAAGCTATATAGCATTGCCGGCGACTTACCGATTGGCTTAATGCCACTCATTGTAAAAGGCAGCCGCTCTGATGGCACCGTATTACTAGATGAAACCAAACTCAAAGGTATGGCTGAACACAAGGTGTTTCATTTAAGCCATACCAGTATGATTTACTCTCGCCAAGTCGTTAATTATATTCTTGAGCGCTTGAACGAGGACATTTAGTCCTCAGCTGCAGCGGCCACTTTATAGCTGATCAAAAATATAATACCTAACACCAGCGGCATGGGTGCAGCGATGTAACCAAAGGTATCAGAGTTTGCAAAACTCGCACCCGCTAAGTGCGCAACTAATCCAACAACAAACGCGACCAAAGCAATACCAATAACGATGAGTTCAGCTTTATTCTCTTTACGTGTTTTAGCTTCCATTATTTCTCTCCGCATCTAATCAAGTAGCCCCTTAACTTAATAAAGTACTCTCTATCAAGTTGGGTTATATTGATTATGCGCTTTACTTGTGCGCGTTTTTTGACCTAAATCAATAAATAAAATAAGTCTGTGCTGAGCCTTTCAAAAGCTTGTTTTAGATCATATTTTGTACTCACAAAATAAACAATTTCGCTGCTCAAGGTAGTATTTTTATAAACACAACCCATATCTATTGAACAGCGTTAGTTAATTCATTTATAAAACCACAGATACGCTGATAGCTTTTAGCTATGGCATCAATATGTATAAACGATTTTATTCATAGACGATTATGAGCAATACTTATTTTACTGAGCAATATGTGAAAATTCATAAAAACGGTTATTTAAGGAGCAAGGTATGTCGCAAGTAAATGCAATTGGTTTAAACAGTACAAAAAGTGAAGATATTATTAAGTCACTGAATACGCTTTTAAGCAGCTATCAAATTCAATATATGAATGCGCGCGGTTTTCACTGGAATATTAAAGGCCGAAACTTTTTTGAATTACATTTAAAGTTTGAAGAAATTTATAACTTACTACTATTAAAAGTGGATGAAATCGCAGAACGTATTTTAACGCTTGATGGTGCACCGCTACATGCGTTTTCAGATTACTTAGAAGTAAGTGAAATTAAAGAAGCAAAAGGGATCAGCGATGGCGTAACCGCAGTAGAGAACTTACTTGCCGGATACAGCAGCTTAATTAAAATGCAGCGCGATATTCTTGCACAAGCCGCTGAAGCTGATGATGAAGGTACCGCGTCATTAATGAGTGACTACATTAAAGAGCAAGAAAAACTAGTGTGGATGTTAAAAGCCTACCTAGATTAAGTTATTTTAAAAAATAGAAAGCCTCAGTTATTACTGAGGCTTTTTTGTGATAATCATATACTGGCTATGACAAAGCGATAAAAAAGGCCATTTCTAGCGCTTTTTCTTCTAAGCTCTTAAAGCGACCCGATGCCCCACCATGCCCTGCATCCATGTCGGTTTTAAACACTAAAATATTATCATCGGTTTTATATTCACGCATTTTAGCCACCCATTTCATTGGTTCCCAATACTGTACTTGTGAGTCATGCAAGCCGGTTGTCACCAATATATTGGGGTAGTGTTGCGTACTAATATTGTCGTACGGTGAATACGCTTCAATAATCTCGTAAAAATGGGGGTCGTTTGGGTTACCCCATTCATCATACTCATTTGTTGTAAGCGGAATGCTTTCATCTAACATGGTGGTGAGCACATCTAAAAATGGCACATGGCAGCCCACTCCACAGTAAAGTTCAGGCGCTTGATTTACCACAGCTCCCATTAATAACCCCCCAGCACTGCCACCAGAGGCAAACACTTTACTTTTGTTGCCGTACCCTTGCTCAGTGAGCGCTTTGGTTACATCTATAAAGTCATTAAAGCTATTTTGTTTATGCTGTTTTTTACCATGTTCGTACCATGAACGCCCTAGCATTTCACTACCACGCACATGCGCAATTGCATAAACAAAACCACGGTCGAGTAAACTCAGTGATGTACTTGAAAAGCTTGGATCTATGGTGATCCCATACGCGCCATAGCCATATTGAAATAACGGATTTGAACCATCTTGTTTAAAACTATCTTTACGAAAAACCAACGACACCGGTACTTTTATCCCATCACGAGCGCTGACCATGAGTCGCTCTGACTGATAGTCTCCTGCGTTAAAATCACCAAGTACTTTTTGTTGTTTAAGTAAGGTTTTTTCACCGGTGGTTAAATCAACATTATAAAGCGAGCCGGGAGTCGTTAAGCTCGAATAGTAAATGCGTGCATGAGCTACATTTGGCTCTGGGTTCATGGCAATAGCAGCGTAATAACAAGGATCATCAAACTCAAGGTTCATTCGCTCAGCGTTTTGATTAACCACAACAAAGCGTGCTTGGCCTTGTTCGCGCTCGCTAAGCACTAAAAAGTCGTTAAATAGTTCAACGCCTTCTAATAATACAGTTTCACGATGAGGGGTATGTGTTTGCCACTGGTTTTTATCAGCAATGGTATTGCTTGTCGCGGTCATTAATCTAAAGTTTTTAGCCTGCCAGTTAGTCACTATATAAAAAGTATCACCGAGCTTATCAATATCAAATTCATGGCCCTCTTCACGCGGCATTAAAGCAGTAAATTCGCCATGGGGTTGATTGGCATCAAGTATCCACATGTCGTTAGTTTCTGTGCTTGCTAAATCGATAATAATTAAGCTTTCATCACGACTTTTACCCAACCCCATAAAAAAGCTACTGTCTTGCTCTTCATATACCAACACATCTTGGTCTTGCTCGGTCCCTAGCTCATGTCTAAAAACTTGATAACCCAATAAGGTTTTTAAATCCTTTTTTACATAAAATACGGTTTGATTGTCGTTCGCCCAAACAACCTGCCCCTCGGTATTTTCAAGTACATCGTCGAGCATTTTATCGTTGTTTAAATCTTTAAAGCGAACAGTGTAAATACGTCTGCCGTCGGTATCCTCAGAGTATGCCATTAATTGCTCACTGGGGCTCAGCGCCACTTCCCCTAGCTCATAAAACTCATAGCCGTTAGCAAGTTCATTCACATCAAGTAGCAACACTTTATTAGCCATTGCCATACTGCTACTGCGATAATGGCGTGCATATTCATCATCTCCGCGAACCTCTGAGTGATACCAATACTGGCCGTCTTTTACCGGTACAGTATTATCATCTTTTACAATACGGCCTTTAAGCTCTTCAAATAATGCACTTTGTAATGGCTTAATAGGGGCTAATTGCTCATCACAATAAGCGTTTTCTTGTGCTAAATGCGCGAGTATTTCGACACTTTTTCGTTCATCATCGCGCATCCAATAATAATCATCACTGCGTGTTTTTGCGTGAGTTGTAAGCGCATAAGGTTGCTTTTTAGCAATAGGAAAATTAGGCAATAAGCTTAAAGAATAATCAGAAGAAGACACAAAAAAACCGCTTAAAAAATAACAATGGCGGCCAGTTTATCATAAAAATAAAAAAGCCCACTCATAGTTGAGTGGGCTAAAGCGGTATAAATTCGATAACTAAAAACTACGTGAATTTTATTGTTGTCGTTATACCTAAGGGAAGTTGATTTACTGTACTTGCTGCCAAGCCATAGTCCAGCTCTCGCCAACGCCAGGCTCAAACATAGTGTTATGCTCATCTACACGGCAAAATTCGCTAAATGGCCATGCCTTACACTGGTATATATGCCCAGTTTTTGGCTGTAATACTTTGGTGCCCGCACTATACATATCGCCATTTTGAGGATAAATTGCGTCGTATCCAAGGCTATTTACAGCAATTAATTTTTTATTTTTTTCAGCGCGATTAAAATGGACCACCGCGCTACAAATACCACTGCTTTCAAGTGCAAATATTTTGTTATGTCGATACGCAACAACCAATCCTTGCTCTGTCATTCTGCCAGCGCACACCAGTGGAATATGCATATTAATATGCTCAACTACCAGTAAACTCCAAGCATGAGGTTCCCCCTGTTCAGGGGAAAGTATTTCATAATCAAACGCTAGCTGAGTTAATTCGCCATGCTCATCGTAAAAGCTCACACTAACCGTATCACCAACAAATAGCTGGCTATACTGATCCAGCCCAAGACAACCAATAGTTAACCATTCTCCACACGTTAATGATGAATGTATAAACACTGCAACACCTTAAAGAGTCAAACGTCTCGCCCATATCATATGGCTTACAACAGGCAAACTAGCTCGTAGGCTAATATGCGTTAACCAACATCAACCATTGTAATCAGCAACGTCACAACAATCAAACAAAAGAATGTAACTGAAGTTTAAAAACAATACTTAAGTATAGAATCATAAAAATAAAAAAAGCCAACCGCTTTAACGGTTGGCTTTTTTATTTAACTGCATGATATGTGTGATGTTAACTTACACTCACCTTTTTACTTGCGAACGGGCGTTTAATTAGAGCGCCTATATCGGTTAAAATAATATACAAACACGGTACCAAAATAAGGGTGATCAGTGTTGCAAACATAACCGCAAAACCAAGTGCTACCGCCATAGGTATTACAAACTTAGCTTGTAGACTGGTTTCAAACATAATCGGTAATACGCCGGCAAAGGTAGTAATTGAGGTAAGTAGTATCGGCCTAAAGCGTGCACAGCCTGCCTCAATAACCGCATCTTTTATACTAATACCAGCACGACGCGCCTGATTAATAAAATCAGTCATAACTAATGAGTCATTAATAACAACACCTGCTGCGGCAATTAAACCAAAGCCCGACATTAAGCTAATATCTAAGCCAAACCAAAAATGCCCCCATATTGCCCCCGTTAGACTAAATGGAATAACCGACATTACAATTAATGGTTGTGAGTAACTTTTTAGCGGCACGGCCAGTAATATATAAACTAAAATCATACCACCAGCAAAAAACAGTAACTGCTCATCGGCTTGTGCCTGCTGCTCTTCAATTGCGCCACCAAGTTCTGACTTAACGCTCGGATATTCGTCCAACAATTGTGGTAGTAGATTTTCTTTTACTTGCTTAACCACTTCGCCTGGCTCAATTACTTCTTCGTCTATGTTGCCATACACATAAACAGTACGATAACCGCCTTCACGACGAATATAACTAATACCAGGGGTTTCAGTTAGCTCAACCACATCTCCTAGCAGCACTTCCCTACCTTGTGGCGTGGTGATAACCGCGTGTTTAAGCGATGAAAACGCTTCACGGGTAAGTTTAGGGTAACGTACCATCACCCGCACTTCTTCACCGCGGCGAATAACACGTTGCGCCTCGCCACCATAAAAACTCGCACCTACTTGATTTGCAATTGAGGCCAAATCTAACCCTAAGTCAAAAGCGACTGGTTTTAAGCTCATTTGTACTTCTTTGCTAGCAGGGTCAATGGTAGAGCTTATGTCGAATAAGCCTTCTTGTTGCTGCAATAATCCAATAAAGCGACGCCCGGCTTCATTCAATGTATCAATGTCAGAGCCATACAGTAAATAGCCGAACTCACCGCCACTACCGCCGCCTCCACCGCCAACATCATCCTGAATAGTTAGCGATTTAACACCTGCAATATTTGGCATAGTTTCACGCCAGCGGCGCGAAAGCTCAAAGGCATTATAAGGGCGTAAATCTTCATCAACCAATGGCGCCAGTAGTTGCGCTTCTGTACGACCCTGATTAAATACCAATACATCGCGAATCATTTTTTGCCCTTCTTCGCGCGCTGTTTGCTTATCTATTTCAAGCACCATGGCTTCGATTTGGCGAATAGCATTAATAGTTTGGATGTCTGATACGTTATCGTTCATCTCAAGATTAATTTGCGGGAAGTCATGGGGCACTTTAGGTGATGGGATCATTCTCACCTGATTAGACGATATTAACGCAAAGGTGAAAATTAATAGCGCAACAAAACTAAATAGCACCGTCCAACGCCACTTTATACAAGTAACAATAAACTGCCTATACGGCCCATTTACAAAACCAAAAAAGCGCTTATTAAAGCGCGCTCGCCAACCGTCAGGGTTAATAGGAGAAAAGTGAGTATGCGCAATGTGTGCCGGTAATATCAGCTTAGATTCAATCAAGCTAAATATTAAACATAAAATTACCACCACTGAAATACCTATAAAAAAGGAACTTTCAGGGCCGCTTGAAAGCGTAAATGGCGCAAACACAGCAATGGTTGTTAGTACACCAAAGGTAGCAGGGGTTGCCACTCGTTTGGCGCCATTAACCACATTAACAACACCGCCGCCTTTTTTTTCTATTTCGGTGTAGGCACTTTCACCTATGACAATGGCATCGTCCACCACAATCCCCAGCACCATAATAAAGGCAAATAAAGACACAATATTAATCGTGATACCAAATAATGGCATTAGCATCATCGCACCTAAAAAGCACACTGGTAAACCAATCATTACCCACAGTGCAAGCTTAAAACGTAAAAATAACGAGAGCATAAGAGCAACTAAAATTGCACCTTGCAGCAAATTAGCTTTCATCATATCTAAGCGTGCATTTAGGTAATAAGTAAAGTCCATTAGTGGCTCTATACGAACACCCAATGGCAGTTCTTTATTTTTTTGATCAATATACGCTTTAACTGAATCAGCCACCGGAATAATGTTTTGATCTTCGGTGGCTTTTACCGACAAATAAACCGCGTTTTCGCCATTAAATTTAAAGTAACGCTCACCTTCAACAAACTGATCTTTGATGGTAGCAATATCTTGTAGCAACACTTTGGCACCGTTCGCGCCAATTTTTACCGGAATTTGCCTAAACTCTTCACCAGAATAAAACTGATTTTCTACTCGAACCGAAATAACACCAGCATCAGTTTTTAGTTGTCCCGCCGAAAAATTAGCCGAATAACGACGTACCGCGTTCGCTACATCCGATAAGGTTAAATTATATTGGCGAAGTGTGTCGGGCTCTATTTCTATGGCAATTTCATCCAGTGGCACATCATTTACCACTAAAGATACATTCGATAACTGCAATAATTCATCTTCAACCTGATTTGCGATTGGCTTAAGTTCATTTAGCGGTAGGTCGGCAACGAGCGTCATACCAATTACATCTTGGCGAAACTCTATTTGGCTAATGGTAACCGGCTCCATTCCCGCTGGAAAAGTTGCAATACCATCTACTCGCAGCTTGACCTTATCGAGAACGTCGGTGAGCTCTGCGTCAGTATTAATTTCAAGGCTGGCAGAACCCCCATTACGAAAAGCGCGATACACCCCTTTTTTTATCTCAGTTATATCTTTTAACGACTCTTCAATTTTTATTAAGATGCTTTCTTCAATTTCCTGTGGCGACGCCCCAGGGTAGTTTGCATTCACCGTAATATAGTTAACTTCTATATTGGGGAACATTTGTCGCTGAATGGTAAAGTAGCTTATAAGCCCCATGACAATGATAAAAAACATCATTAAATTGGCAGCAACAGAGTTGTTAGCAAAATAAGCAATTAACCCTGTTTGTTTGGTTGTATTGGGCTGTTCTGTGTTATTCATAACTCACCCTACCTTAAAGTTTTTCAGTGGATGCGTTTTCTGCTGCATCTGTACTTTTAGTCTCTGTTAAACCGGCTATTTTTACTGCCATTCCTTTTTGTGGATATTCCGGCAAGGTAGTAACAAGCTTGTCGTTGGCTTCTAAGCCATCACTGATATAGAAGTATTCACCTTCTTCACGAATTACTTTCACCTTACGCGGCTCTAACTGTTGCTCATCATTGACTACCCACACGGTTTGGTTATTTACTAACTCTTGCGGTAAACGATAAATATTATTGAGCATAGTGCCAGCAAAGTTTACTTGTACATAAGTGCCAAATTTAATTGCAGGCTGCTGATTAGTAAGCCCATAAGGATCTTCAATTCTTATTACTAAACTGCTCATGCGAGTCGCGTTATCAACAATCCCTAAATCGCGGTCAATTACTGCTTGGCGAGTAAACCCATTTAATCCTGTTTTAATAACCGTTGCAGTTACCCCTTTAACACGCTCAGGTAAAAACACACTGTCAAAGCCAGCGATCGGAATAATCACTTCAGCGGTTTCAATATTATTCAGCTCGGCAACTTGAGCGCCCATAGTGACAAACTGGCCAACACCTACATTACGACTCACGACTAATGCATCGTATGGTGCGCTCACTTCACAATTATCTAAATCGCGTTGTGCCCGTTTCAATGCAGCTTGGGCCGATTTAACCGATGCCTGCGCACTCAATACTTGTGGTTTACGTAAAAATAAATCTGTACGCGCTTTATTTGGGAAACGTTTTGCTTCGTCTTCTGCTACTTTAGCTTGCGCTTGCTCTTCAATTAACATCGCTTGCGCGCGGGCAAGTTCAGCCTCGGCTTGCAGTACTGCTGCTTCGTAGTTATCTTTTTCAATTGTAAATAAGATTTCGCCGCGACCCACGACCCCACCGGCCACAAAGCTTGGATGCCAGCTAACTACCTCACCGGATACTTGCGCTGAAAGCTGGGTATTTTCTAGCGGCTGCACTTCACCATAACTATTAATGATAACTTGATGATTATTAGCGGAAACAGCTTCAACCTGCACCGTTGGACGAGTGTCTATGACTTCTTTTTTATCTGACTCTTTTGCAATCGCATTAATTGCAGCAAAACCAACCACACCTAATGTTAATGCTACGAACGGAAAAATCCACCTAAGTACATTACCTTGCATCTGTTTATTACTCCCAAATTACTATTAACACCATGATACCAAAGCTTAATGAAACATTAACGTGACATTTGTAAGCAACTGTTACAAAAAAGTATGGTTAGGTCTTATGCAGTGAAGTATAAATCAATAAAAAGCCTCACTGAGTCGCTTCATAAATGTATTGTTACAAATTTTTACCATTATAAATCATAAAGCTAATCACTTTGGGGTAGTATTTAGGAACGATACTGTATGAAACGGCATGACAAACCGTACAGTAAAATTACATTAACAACGACAAAAGACAAATTATGAAATTAACTACACTTACCTTGGCGCTTAGTATAGCGCTTGGCAGTAGCTATACTGTTGCTGCAGAAAAAAAAGAAGAAAAAAAGCCACAAACATTAAGTGAAATGATTAAAGGCCAAACCGAATTTGCTGGCATTTTTAATCTTTACCAAGATGAAAAAACCGGTGACCACCTAATGGTAATTAACGAGTCACAGCTCGATACCCCTTTTGTTTATTTTGCACATACCATTGATGGTGCGACTGATGCGGGTCATTTTCGTGGCGCGTACCGTGAAACAAAGTTAATTGAATTTAGAAAGTACTTTGATCGTATCGATATTGTTAGTAAAACCCCGCGTTACTTATTTAACGAAAATAGCGCGCTAGCTAAAGCCAGCGAGGCAAACATTAGCGAAGCGGTACTTGCAAGTATAAAAATAGAAAAGCAAGAAGAAGGTAAAATAGCCTTTAATGTTAACAAGCTATTTTTAAGTGAAGCACTGCATAAAGTATCACCAACGCCTAATCCGAACGATAAAAATGCTAAAAAGCGTTTTAAAGTAGGTAAATTAGATGATAAAAAATCACGTATCATCAAACAGCGTCCTTACCCTGACAACCTAGATGTGGTAGTTGACTATGTATTTACTAATAGTAGCCCAACCGTTCGAGGCTCAGGTGCGATAAGCGATCCACGAAGCGTGTCAGTAAAAGTTCAGCACTCATTTGTAGCTTTACCTGATAATAGCTACCAACCTCGTTTTGATGATGCGCGCATTGGTTATTTCACTAATCAGTTTGATAAAATGACATCAACTGACTGGGCACCATACCAAGATGTAATAAAGCGCTGGGACCTACAAAAGAAAGATCCAAACGCAGCACTTTCAGAGCCAGTAAAGCCGATTACCTGGTGGATAGAAAATACTACGCCTGTTGAGTGGCGAGATACAGTTCGTGACGCCGTACTTGCGTGGAATAGCTCATTTGAAAAGGCAGGCTTTAAAAATGCAATAGAAGTAAAAGTACAACCTGATGATGCCGATTGGGATGCCGGCGATATTAACTATAATGTACTGCGTTGGACTTCATCGCCTAAGCCACCTTTTGGTGGATATGGACCAGCATTAGCTAACCCGCTAACCGGTGAAATTTTAGGCTCAGACATTATGCTTGAGTTTGTATTTATGAAAAACCGCTGGATATACGATACGCTTTATACTCAAGGCACTATGAGCCATACACAACCAGGAAGCAGCACTGAGCTTAATTGTTCTTTAGGTCATGAGTTACAACAAAACCTAATACTTGCAAAAGGCTTAGCAAATGGTGCTAATATTGAAGATACTGAAATGTTACGCCAAGGCTTAACTCAGTTGGTTTTACATGAAGTAGGGCATACTTTAGGTCTTAATCACAACATGAAATCTTCTATTTTGTGGGATGAGAAAGAAGTTCACGACAAAAGTAAAACTCAAGGTATAGTGACCGGCTCAGTAATGGACTATGCGCCAGCAAATATAGCGCCAACGGGTGTAACTCAAGGCGATATCTTCCAAACTAAACCCGGTCCATACGATGATTGGGCAATAAACTACGGCTACAGCGCAGCACTTAAAGATGAAGCAGCAGAACAAGCTCGTCTTGATAAAATACTCGCTCGCTCAAGCGAACATGCACTGGCCTTTGGTAACGATGCCGACGATATGCGTGCACCAGGTCGCCACATAGACCCTCGCGTGATGATTGGCGATTTATCGTCTAACCCTGCAGCTTATGGTGCAGATAGAATGGCACTGATCAATACACTATTTTCTGAACTTAAAGAAAAAGCTACAGTAAAAGGCGAGTCTTACCAACAGCTTGTTACTTCTGCTAACAGCCTATTTGGCCAATACCGTGCGCAGGCAGGTGTGGTATCTCGTCAAATTGGAGGGGTGTATGTAGAGCGTGCCGTAGTGGGCGATGAAAATGCAGCAAAGCCTTTTACACCGGTGCCACTTGAGCGTCAAACTCAAGCAATGGCTATTTTAGCTGAGTATGTGTTTGCTCCAAATGTACTGCAAAGTATGCAGCCTTTGTATAACTTTATGCAGCAACAGCGTCGTGGGTTTAATCATTACGGTAAAAACGAAGACCCTAAACCGCATAAAATGATTTTAGGCATGCAAAAAGGTGTATTAGCGCAACTACTGCATCCTGCTGTGTTACTGCGTATTTCAGATACCGCTTTATATGGTAATGAATACAGCCTTACGCAATTTATGGGGGATTTAACTGCAAGTATTTTTGTTGATAGTAAAAATGCTAATTCGATCAGTCATAATTTACAGATTGAATACGTAAATCAGCTTATTGCAATTGCAGGCTTAAAAAAAGCAAGTAAATACGATAACTTAGCAAAAACAGCTGCGCTATATCAGCTAACTCAAATAGCCGATCAAGATGTTGCATGGGGTGCAGACACCGCAACCAAAGCACATAAAAAGTATATCGATCGCTTAATTAGCAAAGCGCTAGAAGCGTAAATAACACTGAGCAAACCAAGGCCACGTTTTACGTGGCCTTTTTTACACTAATTCAAAGGTAAATAGTACCTTTTAGGTACCTTACGGCATGACCCGTCAATGTTACTGTTGTATCACCCACTTCACAGTAAAGCTTCCCGCCTCGTTGTGAGGCCTGATAAGCACTTAAAGAGTTTTTGCCAAATTGTTCTGCCCAATAAGGGACAAGCCCGGTATGAATTGAGCCGGTCACAAAATCTTCATCACCACCACTGGCAGGCCAAAAATAACGAGAAATAAAGTCATACTCAACACTCGGTGCTGTTGCAACCACATCTAATGGGGCTAATTTTTTTAGTTGTTCATTGGTTGTTTTCAGATCTACAACCTGCTGCTCATTATCATAAATAGCAAAATAAGCTTGGCGGTTTTTCAGCACTTTAATAGGTTGTATAGACAGGCCAGCTAATAAAGCATCAGGGATAAGCTGAACCTCTTCAGGGGCTTGTTTAGGAAAGGTCATAGCAAAGCTGCCATCGTTATTTTTATTAACAATCAGTTTGCCCACCGCCTCTGCGCTAAAGCGCACCTGCGATATACTATGTTGCTCACAAAGCACATAGGCCGCTGCTAAAGTAGCATGGCCGCAAAAATCAATCTCCATTAATGGCGAAAACCAACGTATCGCAAAGCTTCCATCTGCCGACTGACAAGTAAAAGCGGTTTCAGACACGTTGTTTTCCGAAGCGATATTCAGCATAAGATCATCACTAAGCCAAGACTCTAGTGGGATCACGGCAGCATAATTACCTTTAAACAGTTCACTGCTGAACGCATCGATTTGATGTATAGTTAATTTCATAGTGGGCACTTTTTATTTATTGGTCACTCAAAGTGCCACAAATGAAATTAACGGTCACTATAATTTTATGCCAACACAGGACGTACGCGATAATACTGCATACACGCAAATTGCAGCGCATTAGTTAGCAATATCATAATAAACATTAATATATGCGAAGTACTTTGCACTGGCATGGCTAGCTCTGCAAACAAACCACAGATACCTGCTATAAATTGCAAACTAAAATAGCGCGCACTAAGGTTACTAATATTCCCTGTTCGCAGTGTTTTATAGGTTTGTGGCATAACCCGTACTGAACTCATAATTAAGCCCACATAAGTTAAGCCATTTAGCACAGTGGCAGTATCTAGGTTAGGGTTTAACAGCAACAAAAAAGGTAATAACGAAAAGCTAAGCATGCCAAGTAACTGCAGCTTCTGACGTTTAGCAGCATTATAACGTGCAAAAAAGTATAAAATTAAACCACTTAATAAACCTGTCGCAAAAAACGGCAAGGCAATATAAAAACGAGCAAAATAAAGATTGTAGCTAATAAAGTACACACTTTGCGCTAAACCAAATGTCATCATTAGCAGTGATACACCCGATACACTGCGGTTTTTAATAATTTTATTAAGTAACGGTAAAAAACTAAAAACCAAAATAAACACTGATAAAATAGGCAAATAATACGCCAAAGCAAACCTCGCTCGTTACATTGTTGTTAATAAAAAGGAAGAAATAAAACATTTTTTAAACATTTGTTTTTAAAGGCTTTATTTTTGTGCGCGCATTGTAGAGCTGGCTAGGTTTTATACAAGCTTCACACCTACTTTAGTTTCCTCCTGTGGCAACTTGAGTATACAAAAACCGTTGCTATAACTTCACAGTCTCACTATTTTATAATTGCAACACAAATGATAACTGTTATCATGCGCATATCTAAAAATTAACATGCAAGCTTAAGTAATGAGAAAAACACTGTTTAAAGTTCATAGTTGGTTGGCGCTAATTGCCATTATTCCGTTAATTGTTATTAGCATTACCGGCAGTGTTTTAGTGTTTAAAAGTGAAATTGATGGCTTACTGATGCCTGACAAACACTTTGTGGTACAGCAGCAAGCTGCTCGCTTACCTATGGACTCATTAATAGATAAAGCCGAAGCAGCCTTTCCTGAGTATGTAGTAGGAAGCTGGGAGCTTTTTAATAACACCACCGCCGACCGGCTTTATTTGGTTAAGCGTGGCACTGACGATTGGTATAAGTTGCATTTAGACCAATACACCGGAGAGGTTTTATCAGAACCAGTAAGCACAACTCATTATTTTACCGACTGGTTTCTAGAACTCCATTACACCTTTTTACTTAACGACTTAAAAAGCTTACCTGGGCAAACAGGTACCGTATTAGGGTTCTTTTTTGCTTTATTTTTATTAACTCTGGGCATTACAGGCTTAATTATTTACCGTAAATTTTGGCAGCGACTATTTAGCGTACGCTGGCGCGCAACTTTACAAATAGTACTTAGCGACATTCATAAAATGACTGGAGTATTAGGCTCACCTATCCTTATCGTTTTAGCGATTACCGGTGGTTATTTTAATGGTGCAGTGTGGTATCACGAAGTAATAGAACACGCAGAAGAAGAGCACTACACTATTACAAATAAATTATATAGTGACGACATCTCTTTTGAGCGGATTCTTAATGATAGCAAGCTGCAAATACCCACTTTTAATACAACTTTTTTAGTTTTTCCACGAGAGCCCGATGAAAATATTACTCTTTATGGCGAAGTAAATACCCGTAATCCACTTACCAGTGAATACGCCAATACCATAACTTACAATAAGCAAACAGGTGAACACATGGCTAACTGGGATATTCGAGAGGCTGGTGCTGGTTGGCAAGTAATAGACAGTTTTAGAAAACTACACTTTGGTTATTTTGCTGGGCTTATCAGTAAAATACTATGGTGTATTGTTGGCCTTAGCCCTGTTTGGCTCGCTGGTACGGGTTTTTATTTGTGGCTTACCCGCCGTAAACGTAAAAAGCATTCACAAAGAAATCGTGTCCTGCAGCGAAAAAGCGCTAACGTTTTATAATATTAGTACTCAGCTAAGTTACTAGCTTTAGGTAGTAACTTAGCTAAATAGGCTTTTATAATGAATAGTAAAAGCTTAACCACGCGCGCATTTCATCTTCAAAGCTGTCGCCTTCAACACGCGACAACCCAGCATTGAAGGTTAAATCGTTTACGCCTGCAGGCCCCATTCCGAAGCTAAAATCACCTTGATATTTTAAGCCATAACTTTGTGCATAAACGCTGTTGTCTAATTGATGTTGCTTATAGTAAAGCCAGGGCATGCCTTCTTTAAAGCTGATGCCACCACCATAACCTTGGTAACGCTCTGCAGTTGCACTGTGATATGGCAGTTCAGCAGCAAGCACAAACTCGCTACTTTGTTGCTGATTAATCAGGTTAGAGCTAAACCCACCTAAAGCTAAATCACTATCGTCTCGCTGTTTTTGTTCAAAGCTCACAAACATGGGAATATTAAATGCTTTGCCAAATACTTTTGTTGCCAAGTCATAACCTTGCCAATGACGACTGTGATTCCGCCCATCATAAATACTGGCATAAATACTCTGCCCTATGGCAAATGCTTGGCGGTCGTGTTGCCATTGCTGACTAATACTCAACCGTGTCCAATTTTTATGACCATTTTTATAATCTGTATAGTTATAAGCAAGTTCTGGGGTTAACTGTAATTGACCAAATTTCAATGGGTGGCTTATTGCAGCAAAGCCACCTCGGGCGTCAATATCGACGTTTAAGCTAGGTTGATATTGATGTGATGTATCCAAATTATAATCAAATAGCGCAAGCTTAAACTTTGTATTCAGCGCATTGTATTTTGCTTGTACAAACCCTCCATGTAATGCACCGTCATGCAAATTAATGTTATAACCCGCTTGTAAATCAAGTTGCTTTAATAGGTCGCTACTTTTTATACCTACGCTTAGCAAACTGGTTGACGCTGAATAATACTGTGATCCCAAGGCAAACGTCGCTTGCTGATCAAGTACTGCGTAATCGCTTTGTTCTACTATCTCATCGGTATATATTTTTGCCGGTGGCAAGGTATGCTTATTTACCATCAACAATGGAGCTTCACTGGTTACAGCGAGATCCGTCACGGCTGCGCGATTTTTTGCTATTGTTAGCGTTTTTACATCAGGGCCATCGGCATTAGTGGAAAAATAAAGTAGTGAGCCATCTTCTGTTTCAATCGGATATGCGAGCGCTTCTTGCCCGTTAGTTAAGCGGGTGAGGGTGTTATTTTTTATATGGTAATTATAAATATCAGTCTTATTATTTAAGCCAGCAACAAAATAGATAGACTCCCCATTTTGACTAAAACTCGGCTGGCTTAAATATTGATACCCATTAGGCATTGGGACTGACTGCCTAGTATCACCGGCCAACTCTTGTATATACAACTGCCAGTTTTCGTTTAATGACGCTGATAAATAAGCTAATTTTATTTCATCGGGGCTTAGGGTCGGGTAATCATACGTCGTTTTTAAGCTCTTGGTAAAAAGTGGCGTGATTGTTTGTGTATTAAGGTCGACTTTTACTAATTCAGAATACCCAGCTCTTATTTGCTCACCGTAAAGTGTTTCACCATCGCGGGTAACACTAAAACGACGAATACCAGCCAGTTCAGTGAGTTGTTCGACGTTGCCAGTATCTATGTTATAGCTAAAAATGTCAGACACTTTGTTATAAGTCCCCGACTCCTCAATACTGTAGGCATTAAAATAAAGAGTGTTATTGCCTACCCACTGCGGATTGGCAATACCTGCGCGATTTATTTGATTTAATATTTGTTTTTGTTCGCGCTTAAATACACTTGGCGCAGTATCAGG
The DNA here is from genome assembly GCF_001401785.1 of Pseudoalteromonas sp. P1-16-1b. Lineage (GTDB taxonomy): Bacteria > Pseudomonadota > Gammaproteobacteria > Enterobacterales > Alteromonadaceae > Pseudoalteromonas > Pseudoalteromonas undina. The sequence continues at coordinate 98,866 of NZ_LKGQ01000007.1, forward strand.
AATATCCTTAGCATCATCTTCAAGTAATTGCTTTTGTGCTTTAGTAAATTGCTGTTGCGCTTTAGTGTTGTCTTCAGTGCTATAAATTATGAGCTTGGTATTACTTTTTTTATCACGCTCCACTATGGCAATTTTGCTGCCATCACCAGAAAGAGCGGGGTTGCTAGCGTATAAATCAAGCTTTAACCAAAGCTTGCTATTAAGTGGTGACTCGGTTTGCTCTTGTTGCATTGCTTTGTAAGTGAACTCAGCAATAAATCGACGATATAGCTTGGCAGCGCTTTGCCCGAATACACCAGAAAATGCGTCGTCAAAATCTCGAGACTTAACCGCCCGCATACGAACCCATACATTATCGACCAGCTGCTCTGAGTAATTTTGCTCTAGCCAGTATAAAAAACGACTTCCCATTAAATACGCCATGGAGCCCGCCATAAAGCCTTCATCACTATTTAGTTGCCCATAGGTCGGAAGCGCTCCTTGCTGAGCAAACTCCCTGAGTATTGCCTCAGAATAGTTATCAAAGAGTCGCCCTCGACCCGTCATTTTAGACTCAATTAAAGTGGCGTATCCTTCAGCTACCCAGCGTGGTGTGTCTCCATAGGTTAAATCGTAAAGATCCCATACCCCTCTAATTTTTTGTTGCCACTCGCTGCGAGTCGGCTGCGCTAAATGAACTAAGTGAATGTACTCGTGCAGCACTAGTAATTGCTGCCAGCCCGATGAGTTTGAGATTACTGTGTCCGATTGTGGTGGCGTAGTAAAAAGCGCCATAACGGGATTATTAGAGGTTGGCAAGGCAAAGCCATTAGCTGCATTTAAAGGATCAAATACCACCACATCGACAATTTTATCAAGCGCACGATTTTGCTGCTCAAGCACTTTAGTACGGACAATCTCCAGCTCCACAGCAGTCGATTTAGCAAAATCAGTATGCTCACTACTAAAGTGAACATTAAAATGCTCAGTATGAATGGTTTGCCAATTGGCTGCGAAGCTTGGTGCAGCCAGTAATAAGGCTGATGCAATGAGTGACTTTTTCACAATAATCCCTTAAATAGTGCTTTTAATAATGCTTAGAGTATTATTAAAAGGGAAAAACGGGCAGTAAAAAAGTGTAATAAAGCATGTGCAAATGTGTATTTACACCTGCTTTATTATTTAACCTGAACTTTAGTTGTTTTCAACAAGAGAAGTTACATCCAACTACGAGGGTCTGACTCAGCCTGCATCAGTGTAAAATCTATAATGAAGTCAGCATCTTGCTGTTTTAAATATGGGACATACGCACCGCCTGCAGCAAGTTGTATATACAGGCTTTTTAAGCCAGAACGACGCATAAAAAAGGTGCTCACACTGCGAGCGCTTTGTGCTTTGTACAGCTCAAATACTCGGTAATGCACGCCAATCATACCTTTGCGCACCACCATATAAAAACGCCCATCTTGTTGATGAAGGTAATACCCATAACGTTTATAAGATAAAAACACTAACGCGGCTAATAACAAAAATAACGCTAACGGAATTAATACATTAAGTTGCATAAAGCTAATTAAAAACCCAGAAGCAACACTCGGTAGCAAGGCATAAAACACCATATTTTTATATAACAATGCCCTTTCTACCGCCTTGAATGCCAGCTTTTTACTGTCAAACCATGGGTAAATCCACTGACACACATTATCAACTTGCTCCTGCGTGAGCACAGGTAACACTAAGGTTTGTTTATTCTTTTTCGCCATACTTGCAGCGCCACCACTGCTGGCTTGCAAACACTCAACAGTAAAACGTTTCAATAGCCTAGCAATTAGGTTTTGCTTAATAACTATAGATTGCACTTTATCTAAACTAATTGATAGTTGATGGCGTTCTAACAGCCCTGCAATACGTTTAAATTTTTTATTTTTAAAATAAAGCTGATAATTATAGAACCGAATGAGCGACATAGTCACCGATAAAAACACCGCTATAAATACCAATACAAAAATCAAAGTAATTACTGCAAATACCGCTGCATTAGCCATCATACCCAGCTCTTGCTGATAAAAACCCTCTATTTTTGTTATAAACTGCTGCTCTAAAAAATCGATTGCCACATTCATAAAAGGGGCAATAGCGGCAAGCGCTAAAATGGCCATGTTCGACATTAAACCAAACTTAGCTATTTCTTTATTTGAAATGAATAAACTATTTTCGTCCTGCTCTTCAATATGAGACTGCGCTGTGTCAGCTACTTCTGCTGGTGGTTGCTGCTGTGCTTTGTAGTCAAATACTTGTTTGCGCATTTGCTGGGCATAACCGCTGGTTACTCCCGGCAATACCGCTTCTTGGGCAACACTGCCGGCAGCATCAAAAATGCAATTAACTAAACCTACTGGAGTAAAATAAAAGGGCTCAGCTATGTTTACATTTTGCACCCTAGAAAACTTTAAGGTGAGTCGCTCTTTTTTAAATACGCCTTTATTTAGTAAAATTTCATGCTCGTCAGTAATACAAAAACGAAAACTACGGTAATACAAAAAACAATAAGCAAGCAATGAAGTCAAAGCAATCGCGAGCGCAACTTGCCCCCAAAATAGTTTATTTTCTACCTGGGTAACAAATACCACTAACACAGGCAGTAAATTAAATAAGCCGTCTTTGACAAAGCGAACACTAAAATGCATCACAAAATAAGCCAATGCCCAGGGCGACACTTTTTGCCAATTAAGTGAAGGTGGCGTCATTTGCGTAGCATCAACACTCACTGGCAGCAACCTCACTCGTGGTTTCATCGTGGCGATAGCTTTGTACAAACTGACGGATATTTTTGCACTTTTCGTGGGTCAGACCGCTAATTTGTAAATCAGCACTCATCCCCCCTGCGCTGTAAAGCCTTAAACTGGCTAAACCCAGTTTTCGCTCTATTGGCCCACGATGTATTTCAATATGCTGCACTCGTGCTAACGGTAAAATAGTTACCTGCTGCCAAATAATACCCTTTTTAAATGCTATATCGTGGGTACGCAATGCACTGCCTTGTAATTTAATACTGAACACGCTGTATAGCATACAAAGTAAAATTAATAGCGGAACAGCAACCAATAAGTAACCTTGCGCCATGGCAGCAAAATCTGTATTAAAATAACAAACAACCGCTAGCACTAAGCAAAAAGGAATGAAAAATAACAACCAATTCAATTGTGCATGCAATAACGCTTTATCGGCAAGCGGCTCAAACACTATGCTTTTATGTTGCGGTAGATCGGTTATTTGTTGATTAGTAAACACACTTTGCTCCATTGGACTTAGCCAAGCCACTTTATTGTTGTCACTAAGGTATGACTTTGTTTAGGCTCAAGCGTAACCGCATCTTCAAGCACATTCGCAGCTTCTAGGCATAACATGCTTTTATAATCATCATCGGCAAAATTTGATAGCCGCTTTGATTTTTCAATCCATGGATTCCATAGTACGCACGACTGCGAGTTTTCTCTGCTAACACTGATCATCCCTTGAGGAGTATCAATTGTTTGAACTGCGGCGGCTTGGGTATAAACCATATCGGTTTCACGGGAAAAGTCGACCACGTCATTTTGCTGATGAGGCCCTTGACCAAATTCTATATATTGCGCCCCTTGCAGCCCTGCCACTCGGGTATTATTAATATCTTCTGTTGGAAAGTAAGTATGCAATGCTTGTGTATAACTAAATGGTACGTTGCCTAAATTACAGGTGGTTAAACGCACCTCTAATTGCTCTGATAAGATAAACTCAACCCGTAATGACGACTGATGCGGCCAAAAAGTAGAATCTACCTGCTTCATTGGTAATTTAAGGCTCACAGTAACCTCGCTGTCGGTTTCATGCACTTCATCAGCTTGCCATACGTGTGTGCGAGCAAAGCCATGCGCGGGGAAGTCCGAATTTTCATGTTGCCCAAACCAAGGCCAGCAAATAGGAATGCCACCACGAATACTTTTCCCCTCGCTAAAGGTTTCATCCCCAGACACCCACAATAATGGCAATTTACCTTTGGGTGTAAACTCAGTTATTTGCCCACCTTGTAAAAATATTTTCGCCTCACATTGGCGACTATTAATACTAATAAATTCTAAACCGCTATGTGTACGCTCAATACATACTGAGGGTGATAATTGCATTTTATTTCCTTTAACACTGAGACTAATTTCTAATACTTAACCTGAGTACAGGTTACTTGTACACAAACAATAATGCATGCTTAAAGCATAAGCTACATAGAATAGTTATTTAAATTGAGTTAGTTACTATACTTTTATGCCACATCAATGGCTAAATTACGACTAAAGTTTTACATCTGTGGCTTGCGTATCGCTTTTAACCTACGTAAGGTGCGCAACCTTAGCAAACAGAATGTTATGAACGTTTAATAAATTAAAGATAATAAATACTATTTTAATTACTGCTCAAATTAATAAAAACCAATAAAAACTAATAACAGCGGGCTGAAATAACATATATCATTTGAATTCAATTTATTTGATGTGTAACATTTCATGATTACGGCAAATGATTCGCCTTCCATGAGACAAGCAAATGCAAAAATATGACGAATTACTAGTTTCTTTACGTAAGGTGATCCGTGCGATTGACTTACATTCAAAGCAACTGAATAAAACAGCAGGTTTAACAGGGCCACAACTGCTTATTATGCAGGAAGTGTCTCAAACTGATGGTATTACCGCCAGTCGTATTGCGCAAAACGTTAACTTAAGCCCCGCAACGGTTACTAATATTCTTGACCGAATAGAGAGCAAAAACTTAGTAACACGTGTTCGCAGTCAAATGGATAAGCGCCGAGTCAGCTTATACCTTACCGAACAAGGTAAGGAACTACTCGAAAAAGCACCTCAGCCATTACAAGAGCATTTTATCGAAAAATTTTCAGCTCTTGCTGAATGGGAACAGAGTTTACTACTTTCATCTATGCAGCGCATTGCCGCAATGATGGATGCAGATAAGCTAGACGCCTCCCCACTTTTAGAAGTAGGCGCACTGTTTCAAACTCCTAAAGAATAAAACGCAGTATAAAAACAATAAAATCCCTTTGCTCGCCTTAAATGACTTAGTTGATAACTTGTAACTAAGCCATTTAAGCTTCATTTTATCCTGTAATTGGCTTACCTTTTACCGTTTAACTTATTAAATAGAGCTAGCGTGAAAATACAAAACGTTTTTATTTATTATAAAAATATCGGCTTTAAATTGCTGGGGTTGCTGTGTGTATTACTCGGCATTATTGGTGTTGTCCTACCCGTTATGCCAACCACGCCGTTTTTAATTTTAGCCTTAGCCTGTTTTGCTCGCTCATCTAGCGCGCTTGAATCTTGGCTATTAAACCATCCTCGCTTTGGCACAACATTACAACATTGGCGCGCTCATCAAGTAGTTCCTGTAAAGGCAAAATATGCTGCGAGCATAGGTATGCTAATAGGCTTTATATTTTTATTATACAGCAGCCCTCCTTCTTGGGTTATTGTCCTAGTTGCTGTTGTAGAAGTGCTGGTTTTGACTTACTTAATTTCTAAGCCCTCAACTCCACCTAAAAACTAATACATTCGATATAAGTAAAATAAAGTGTAAAGTTTGGTAAATAAATTTGTAACAGCTAATGCAAATCATTATCATCCGTACAAATTAATTAAATCTGCACCTTTTATGCCCTTTGTTAATAAACGCGCTTTATATAGTACGAGTCGTGCTTTACATATCTATATTTCTACCGCTTTGTTTTTTTTACTTATTCTATTTTGTGTAAGCGGCATAGTGCTAAATCATGTTGACTGGTTAAAAAACGATAAAAACAACGGCCAAATTACCGCAGCAATTCCAGCTGAACTACTTGTAAAAGCACAAACAGAATTAAACACTCTACCTACTATTTATCCTCAAATAGAAGCTTACCTAGCCAAGCAATATGGGCTGAATAAAGTAAAAAGCATTGAATGGGAAAAGCAAGATTCACTGGTCATGCTCGACTATCCATTACCAGCAGGCTACGCCTACGCAGAATTTGATTTTATTAGTGGCGAATTGTTACTCGATTATCAAACTGGGGGGTTTTTAAGTGTAATTGGCGACCTACATAAAGGTCGTTACAGCGGTGAAGTATGGAGCTGGGTTATTGATATATCAGCAGTGTTGATGATCCTATTTGCCATCACCGGCATGATTATTTTATTTCAAAATAGAAAAAAACGCTTAGCAGGAATATGGATAACCGCATTAGGTGTAGCAACACCTATCGTTATTTACCTTTGTTGGGTACCACAAATAAAAGGAGTGTCTTAATGTTTAAAATTAAACCATGGCTAAGCATCACGCTGTTAGTTGCCGCGCTATTTCAAATTAATGCTCATGCACAATCGCCAAGGTTAGAAGTTGAATTAACCCTCGCCGATTTAAACGTGCAACCTTACCACCGACCTTATGTTGCTGTATGGCTGGAAACACCAGAGCGCAAACACGTAACAACGCTTGCACTATGGGTTCAAAAAGCAGAATGGTTTAAAGATCTACGCCAATGGTGGCGCAAAGCCGGTAAAGGTAATGCTCAGTTTGATGGTGTCAGCGGCGCAACCAAGCGTGCCGGCACATATACAATTAGTTGGGATGGCAACGATCTAAACGGTAACCCTGTAACGCCCGGTAAATACCTACTTAATATTGAAGTTGTGCGCGAAGAAGGTGGCCGTGATTACAGCCGCATTGAGCTTGACTTAACCCAATCAGAGAAAATAACTATTGAAGGTAAAAACGAATTTGCGACCAGCTTTGTCACTGTAAACGCTAGGTAGCCCTACTTATCATTCAAATTTAAAGGAAAAATAATGAACGTTAATTTATCAAAAATTGCATTAATAGGCGCACTGAGTTTATCGGCGCTTGTATCAACAGCGGCAAGCGCACATGCCCGTTGGTTACTACCTTCGCACACTTCGCTTTCTGGCGATAAAGCGCATTACGTTATGATTGACGCAAGTATTTCTAACGAAATTTTTGCACCTGATAAAGCATTTCGTCCAAGCACAAAAGGCGCAGAGTACGACGATACTCTGCTTATGGCACTTGCCCCAAATGGCGAGCAAGTTACCGATACCATTCGTGCCTATTACCTAAAGCGCAAAAGCTCTGCAGCAGTAAAACTTCAGCAACAAGGCACTTATCATATTGCGATGACGCAAAAACCTATGTACATGACCTTCTACAAAAATGCAGCAGATGAGCGAAGCCGCGTATTCGCCAAAAAAGCTGATGCCAACTTACCTAAAGATGCCAGCGATATCACCACAATTAAAACCATCTCTACTGTTGATACCTTTGTTAGCCATAATGGCACGTCTAAACCGGCACTATTAGGTCAAGGCTTAGAGCTAAGCGGCCCAACCCATCCAAACGACTTATTTGTTGGTGAACAAGCACGCTTTCAACTACTAAGCGATGGCAAGCCGGTTGGCGAAGGGATTGAAATAAGTATTTTAAAAGGTGATACACGTTACCGTAATAGCCGTGGTGAGATTAAAGTAACCACAGATAAAGACGGTTTTTTTGCCACTACTTGGCAACACCCTGGTTTATACCTAATTGAAACGTCTCAAAAAGTAACAGTTAATGAAGCTGGCGTAGACGTAGGTCGCTATGCACTATTTACAACCCTTGAAGTAGCACCTGAATAACTTCTTAATTCCCTACAGGCCACATTAATAGTTTGGCCTGTAGCTTCTTTATAATTAAAACCCTTTAGCAAAGCTTTAAACCAAATTAGCCATTTTCGCTGCCTAAATAAGCATAACCCTATATTTTATCCTCCTTTTCTGTTCCTATTTCGATCTGTTATTCCGATCACTTCTTTTTATAAAAATAGTTGAATAACATAGTCAATTTAGATCTTTGCGGTGCACTAGCCACTTCTATATGATGCGCACTTTTCAAAATCTTCAAGGCACGCTTAATGACTTTCCAGCATTTATCAGCTAATAAAAAATTAGCACTTAGCTTGGCTATTACCACCGCACTTAGCGCCTCTTTTTCAGTTGCGAATGCGGCTGAGCAAACTAACCAAGTGGAAGAGAATATCGAAGTAATTTCAGTAACAGGCACGCGCCGCAGCTTACGAAGTATTGCGCAAAGTACCGTGCCTGTGGATATTATTAGCAGCGACGATATGGCAAGCACAGGTCAACTTGAAATCAGCCAAGTGCTCGCTAACCAAGTACCAAGCTTTAACTACCCAAGTGCCACACTGTCTGATGGTACCGATCATGCTCGCCCAGCGGTTTTAAGAGGCCTTGCACCTGATCACACTCTAGTGCTTATTAATGGTAAACGTCGCCACTCTGGTGCGTTATTAAACTTAGGCGGTACGGTTGGTCGCGGCTCTACCGCGGTTGATTTAAACATGATCCCCACCTCTGCAATTAAGCGTGTTGAGGTACTACGTGATGGGGCAGCAGCACAATATGGTTCTGACGCCATTGCGGGTGTAATCAATATTGTTTTAAAAGATGCAACCGAAGGCGGTAGTGTTAGCGTAACTTATGGCCAATACGACAGCCAAATGGCCGGTGTACCACAACTAAATAGCACTTATGCTGATGAGAACGGTAACCTTGCTTTTAATTTAGGCGACGATCGTCAAGTTAACGACGGTAATACCCGCACAATTAGCGCAAATTCTGGTTTTTCACTGGCAGACAATGGCTTTTTAAACGTCTCGATTGAATACCGTGATAACGACTCAACTCAACGCTCTGGTTTTGATCCGCGCGAACAATACAGCCGCCTAGATGATGGCAGCCTAGACCCACGCGAATTTACAATCAACCGCTATAATCATCGTTTTGGTAAAGCTGAGCTTGAAGATTACGCGTTGTTTTATAACATGGGATACGACTTAGATAACGGCTTTAATGTTTATTCGTTTGGTAGCTATTCTGAGCGTGAAGGTAACTCTGGCGGATTTTACCGCCGTGCAAAAGACAGCCGCAATGTTTTAGAGCTATACCCCAATGGCTTTTTGCCACAAATTGCTACGGACGTAAAAGATTACTCGCTGGCACTTGGTTTACAAGGCGATAGTGGCGACTGGGTGTGGGATGTAAGCACTAACTATGGTCGAAATGACTTTGGCTTAGGGGTTGTAAATAGCCTAAATACTTCGCTAGGTACTAATAGCCAAACTGAGTTTGATAATGGCGCCATGGTTTACGATCAACTTTTAGTTAACTTTGATGCAAATACTACCGTTGATTTTGGCCTACCTGATGATGTGTTTTTCACTATTGGTGCTGAGTATCGCCGTGAAAGCTATAAAATAGAGCAAGGTGAAGAAGCTTCTTATATTACTGCACTTGATGACAACGGCAACCCAATTGCTGCTGGCGGCGCGCAAGTGCTTCCTGGTTTTGGACCACAAAGCGCAACTAACGAAAGCCGTCATAATGTTGCCGTATTTGCTGAATTTGACACTTATTTAACTGATAAGTGGAATGTAGTTTTAGCCAGTCGTTATGAAGATTACAGCGATTTTGGTAACACATTTACTTCAAAATTAGCCACGCGTTACAGTATTACCGACAACCTATCATTACGTGGTGCTGCCAGTACTGGGTTTCGTGCGCCGTCACTTGCACAAAGCTCGTACCGTCAAATATCGACTATTCTTGAAAATAACCAGCCTTTTGAAGTTGGCCTATTTCCAAGCTCTGCTCCTGCAGCGCAAGCATTAGGTGCAAAACAGCTCGATGCCGAAGACTCGGTTAATGTTACCGCTGGATTTGTTTATACCCAAGGTAACTTTAGTTTAACGGTTGATGCGTACCGCATTGATATTGATGACCGGATCGTACTCTCTGAAAACTTAAGCGGTAACGCTGTGCAGCAAATTCTAGCCAATGCGGGCGAGCTAAATACCGAAAGTGTGCGTTACTTTACTAACGCCATAGATTCGCGCACGCAAGGTGTTGATATTGTGGCAACGTACACGCTTGATTTAAATACATTGGGTGATCTGCGCTTAAACGCAGCAGCAAACATTAATGACACCGAAGTGACTCATGTTGATGCAAACCCAAGCGAGCTAAGTTCTTTAGGTGTTGACTACGTGGTATTTGCCCGTCGTGAAGTCGGTCGTTTTGAGCAAGGCACACCCGATAACAAGCTAAACCTATCAGCCGTTTGGAGCTTTAACCAATGGCAAACAACCTTGCGTGCAACTCGCTATGGGGAAGTGGCAGATATTTCAACTACCAGCGATGGTGATGAATATTTAGATGCCAAATGGATCACTGATTTAGAAGTTGCTTATCGCCCTAACGATGCGTGGAAGTTTGCAGTCGGTGCAAATAATCTGTTTGATCAGTATCCACAAGCAACGGTAGATAACATTGGCTACTCTAACTTTGGGCAAATATTTCCATACACGCCTTATACACCCTACAGTTTAGATGGGCGCTTTTTATACGGTAACATTACTTATAGCTTTTAAGTAAACATCAATTAAAAATAGAGTAATTACAAAAGGATGCATCGCGCATCCTTTTTATTAACATTTAGTCTTTTTCACCATATTTTGGCATTTTATCTTTTTAGCAATCACTGTCATTTCATATAAAACAATAACTTACATTTCGGTCTCATTTTTGCTCTATACTTTGTATATTAACTAAAATAATCAATATCAAAGGACTAAACATGAGCGCATCAACTCTATTCAACTTCACTAAGCCCGTTTCACTAATTAGCGGTATTTTATTACTCAGCGGTTGTGTATTTCATATATCGCCTAGCGTTGCGTCGGTAAAACAAACACAACAACTTACATTACCTAGCAATAACCTTGAATACCTAGACGTACTAAGCGGCGCAGGTTCACTTAAAATAACAGGCTCATCAACAGCAACCAGTATTAGTGTTAACGCCACTATATACACTGCCGACATTGACGATGAATACGAACTCACACTCGAGCAAAACGGTACACAAGCAAAGCTTGTTGCACAAAACAAAAGTAATACTGGAATTACCTTTTACAGCGGTCAATCACCAAGTATTGATTTAGTGGTCACTGTACCTAACAAGCTAAATTTAGATATTAACGACGGCTCAGGCGATATTGTTATTAACGCGATGCAAAGCAATATTGATGTAAAAGATGGCTCTGGCAGTATTGATATTAATAGTGCTAAAAACTTAAATATTGACGATGGCTCGGGCAGTATTTACGTAAAAAATGTAGTCGGCGATTTAGCATTAAATGATGGTTCAGGTAGCATTGATATTGATAATGTCAGTGGTAATGTCGCAATTGAAGATGGCTCTGGCGAAATACAAGTCACTAATGTAACAGGCGCATTAAACGTTGAAGATGGCTCGGGCGGCATAACTATCAAGCATATTAATGGCGCAGTTACCGTAGACGATAACTCTGGAGATATGCTGATTGAACATATTGACTCAAGCGTAACTATTGAAGATGGCTCTGGCGATATTCGCGTTAATCACGCTAAAGGGCTAACTATTACAGAAGCAGGCTCTGGCGATGTTAGCATCGATAATATCTCTGGTTCAGTAAAGCTAGACTAATAATCTAATTTTGCTTTCGAATTATATAAAACGGTCAATTAATTGACCGTTTTTGGTTTTGTATAATCAATAGTGTGGTCACAGCTGCCATCGTTTTCACAATCATTTATTCCATCGCCATCGCTATCCCAGCTTGGGTGCATAGTTTTTACAGGCACGGCTACATCTGCATGTTTAATAATGGTTAACTTATAATCGCTTGTTTCACCACGTCTCGCTGCATTACGCATTAAATAAACTCGCACAACATAATCTCCATCTGTGCTGAGTTGATATTTAGCTTCATGCCCTTCTATTGAGCCAATAAATACGGCTTCATTACTGTCTAAGGGCAAAATATTAAAGTAGTTACTTAAATTTGAAGGAGTCAGGGTCACATTCAGAATTTCACCTGCTTTTGCACTAACTAAATAGTCATTAAATTCATCACCAGTAATTTGCTGTTCAAGCTCAGCTCGCTGTGGTTCAAACTCAACCTTGTACTGTTGAGCTTGCACCGTTTGTGTCAATACCGCAGCAAACACAGTGGTCAGCATAATTTTTAAAAGCAGCTTAATACTCATTTTAGTTCCTATAAAAAACATATAAATTTAATGGTACACAATAAAGTAATACCAATTCGCTTAATTAAGTGAGCTATTTTGAGGGAGGGCAATCGTGTCGATAGCAAGGTAAAACTTTGTTATTTTGTTATTTAGTTGTTCTAAAAGAGAAGTTTTTAACGCAACTAACATCTGGTTTATCCCTTCAAAATGATTAAATAGTATTGCGGATTAGTATGCGTTAATAATGTTTCTTTCACAATTAACTCAAACTTAATTTATAGTAGTATCAAAATATAAATAACTCCTAACCTCAAGAGAGCACCCCATGCTAGAAATTGCTTTAATTTACTTAGCCGCCGCTATCGTTGCAGTTCCCATAGCAAAACGACTTGGGCTTGGCTCTGTGCTGGGTTATTTAATTGCCGGCATTTTGATAGGCCCTTACGCATTAGGAGTTGTAGGCGACCAAACTGATGTAATGCACTTTGCCGAATTTGGCGTAGTGATGATGCTATTTTTGGTCGGCCTTGAACTGCAACCTTCGCGTTTATGGACTCTGCGTCACTCAATTTTAGGGCTTGGCGGATTACAAGTAGTATTAAGTGCAGCAGCTATTTTTGCTTTTTGTTATTGGTTTTTTGCTATGCATTGGCAAACCGCACTGGCTATAGGCTTAATGCTCGCGCTATCTTCAACGGCTATTGTGCTGCAAAGCCTTGAAGAAAAAGGCTGGTTAAAGCAAGAAGCTGGGCAAAATGCATTTTCGGTTTTACTATTTCAAGATATTGCGATTATACCTATTTTAGCGCTACTCCCCTTACTCGCTTTTGCACCACAAGGTAACTCAAAAGACGTTAACGACTCCATCATTGCTAGCTGGCCTATTTGGCAACAAGTAGGGGTTTCTGTTGCGGTTATTGCCGCTATTATTGCTGGCGGTAAATATGTATCGGCACCACTGTTTAGATATATCGCGCAAACCCACATGCGAGAAATATTCACAATTTTTGCATTGTTTTTAGTGGTGGCTATTTCGCTAGTGATGCAAAGTATTGGCTTATCACCCGCACTCGGTACTTTTTTAGCCGGTGTTGTATTGGCCGAAAGTGAATTTAGACACGAGCTAGAAGCCGATATAGAGCCCTTTAAAGGCTTATTACTGGGGTTATTTTTTATCACGGTTGGCGCATCAATTAATTTTGAATTGCTGTTTAACCAGTTCAGTATCGTGATTGCCTTAGTGGTGTTATTAATTGTCATTAAAGCCTGCATTTTATTTGCCCTTGCTGTCACATTTAATATCAGCTCAAAGCAAAAACTCTTGTTTACTCTAGCACTCGCACAAGGTGGAGAATTTGCGTTTGTACTTTTAAGCGTGACCACCACATTAAGTATTTTAACTCCAGAGCAAACCAGCCTAGTGACCTTAGTGGTTGCGGTATCTATGCTAATAGCCCCTTTATTACTGATGCTTTACGAGCAGCTACAAAAACGAAGTAGTAGCACTAAGCCCGAGTTTGATAAACCAGAACAAATAAGCACAGCAAAACATGTGATCATTGCCGGATATGGCCGTTTTGGGCAAATAATGGGACGTTTATTACATGCACAAGGCTACGAAATTACCGTACTTGATCACAGCCCAAGCCAAATAGAACTGCTGCGCCGCTTTGGTAATACCGTATTTTATGGTGATGCAGCACGCCAAGAACTGCTTGAAGCAGCAGGCGCGCACACAGCACAAATGCTGGTTGTTGCAATTGATAACCCTGATAAAACCATTGAGATTATTAAGCTGGCGCATAAAAACTATCCACAATTAAAAATAGTAGCGCGTGCCATAGATCGCCGCCATGCATACCAATTACTTAATTTAAAAGTGGATGCGTTTAACCGCGAAACCGTCGACTCAGCCATAAACTTAGCCATAGAATCGTTGCAATTGCTTGGTAATAGCAAAGAAGATGCTGAACGTGCTGGTAAATTATTTAGAGATCACGACCGTGCAGCGGTACTGCAACTTGCCGAACTATGGGGTGATGATGCCAGTTATGGTGTGGCTGTGCGTCAGCGTATGGAGGATTTAAAGCAAGTATTACAACAAGATAAACAAGCACGGCAAAACTTAAATACCTGTGACGCCAACGACTATAAAAATGGCTTAACCGAGAGCACGGTTAAGCCAAAAAATGCTAGTGATGATGCCCACCTTGAATAGCTTCGCCTTGCTGGTTATAAAAACCGGTAGCGCCGTGCTCTATAAAACCTAGGTTAATCATTTTAGCTAAAAATGGATCGCTTTCGTTATCGCCAATATCCGCGTAATCGGTGGTTTGAAAGTTATCCCATTTTGCAAACTGAGCCTTAATTGTAGGTGTATCACTGTTTACATCATTTAAGCTAAGCAAGGTTTGAGTATCACTTTTTTTATTGGTCACACTAAAAGTTTTAACTAATTTTGCTTGCGAGAAAAAAGCCAGCTTAAATTGGTTATCGCCCTCATTAAGCACGTAATTTTTTACTTCATTACAACCCTCACCTTGTGAACTTACTAGGGTCATTTTTGCAATTAAATGGTTATCCACCAGCTGACTTTTAGCGCTCCAATTTTGCACTCCACGTACCTCCGATGGTTGGTACTCAATACCGCGTTGTTCGGCATTAAAGTAACGAATAGGACGAAGCTGGTTATTACTTAGCTGCTGCCAAAGCTCGGTTAGTGTTTCACTTTGATGCGCCACCTGCTGATTGTTTCGCCAAAGAGTAAGTGACTGGGTACTGTGCTGCGATTTGTGCTGATTGGTAATTTTATAGTCGGCTTTTAGTTGCGCAGCATCAATGTCGCACTGCTGGGCGAGCGCACTCGTGCTGGCCAGTGCTGAGAATATAAATAATAGCTTTTTCATTGGGGTAGTCTCTTGGTTAAACATTACTTTATGACTCTAAAATAACGCTTAATAATGGCATTTGTATGACACAAAAAAGCCCGCACAATGTGCGGGCTGTCTGTTTTGCTAGTTAATTTATTGCGCTACTTTTTCATCCGCCGCTTTTACAAAATCTGCGGCAAAGTCCATTACATGGAATAAAAAGCTTTGCTCATTAGTTCCGGTCACTAAGTGGGCACCAGGTCCGGTTGCATACACACCCACATCTTCACCCGCATGGGTTTCTGATGATAGTGGCACAAGTGCTTCTTGGTGAAAGCCCGGCGTTGTAGTATCAACATTGCTTAAATCAACGCGCCCTGTAACGGGTGCAAAGTTATATCCTTCATCTGCATCGGTTTCATTGCCTAAGTCTCTAAAGCCACCACCATTAGTGTAACCAACCGTAGTATAAGGCATATCATCGGCAGCTAAGCTTGGCTCTGTTTGGCCTACACCAACCACTTTACCCAATATTGGGTTGCCACGCTTAGGGTAACCCGCAATAGTAAACACATGGCTGTGATCGGCCGTGACCACGATTAGTGTTTCTTCTGGGTTAGTATTTTCCATCGCCACTTTTACTGCATTCGCTAACTCAATAGTGTCGTTTAATGCATTGTAAGCGTTACCCGCATGGTGGGCGTGATCAATACGGCCCGACTCAACTGTTAAGAAAAAGCCTTTATCATTGTTATCTAAAACATTAATAGCTTTTTCGGTCATTTGCGATAGCGAAGGCTCACCAGCGATATCGTTACCGCGATCAGCTTCGTATTGCATGTGCGATTCGTTAAATAAACCAAATACCTTTGTGGCATCATCGCTAATGGCATCAAACCCAGTTTGATCCATTACGTAAGTACCAGTCGGGTAAGTTGTTTGCCATTCTGTCACTAAATTACGCGCATCAGTACGGTCGCCTTCAACAGCACTCACCGCATCTGCAGAATTAAAGGCTGCATCTTTAGGTAAAAAATGACGACGCCCGCCACCCATAACCACTTCGATTCCGTCTACATCAACACCACTGAAACGGGCTTCTAAGTTCTTTTCAAAATTAACCAGCTGTGAAGCAATATCTTCACAATTGGCTGACTCTGAAGCTGGCATATCTGAAATATCTTCCCAGTTACGATCAGCCGACTTAGCATAAGTTGCCGCAGGCGTTGCATGGGTAATACGTGCCGTAGAAACAATACCGGTAGATTTACCGGCAATTTCAGCAAGCTCTAACGAAGTAACAAGCTCATGCCCTTTGCCTGATGCACAATTACCACGCTCAACCGCTTCATCAATACCAATTACACCCACATCGGTTTTTACACCAGAGGCCATTGCTGTCATCGTACCGGCAGAATCAGGTGTTTGTGCATCTACGTTATAAGTTTTTACAAACCCAGAATACGGCATAGTTTCAAAGCTTAATTGGTGATCTTCACCCATTTCACCCTGCAATTGCCCTGCTAAAATACGCGCTGCCGTTATAGTAGAAATACCCATACCATCACCAACAAACAAGATCACGTTTTTCGCTTTACCTGACTCTGTTACTACCTTACTTGCTGCATCTTGCGCACTAGCAAGTTTAGTTTGTGCGTCGCTAAACCAAGCATTATTACTTAATGAAGCGAGCTGTTCACTCGTTAATGAGGTAGCTGGGTCGTTACATACTAAGTTAGTGTGCGTTACTTCGCTGCTCTCTAATTGCCCATTAGTATTGGTATCAACACCGCTTTGCGTTTCTACGCCGCCATTAACACATTGTGCTGAGCCTACTGCGATTTGGTTATCTACCGCTAAAATATTATTACTGTTTTTGTCGTCATCACTCGAACACCCAGTTAATGCGACCATTACTGCTAAAGAAAGTACTGTTAATTTATTCATGTGAGCCGCCATTATTGCTGAGTTAGTTCAAGAGCTTGATTAATTAAATGAAATACAACGTTTTGTTCTATAACACCTTGAGCAAGGTGAGCACCTGGGCCCATTGCATGCAGTGAAATATCTTCACCTGCATGCGTTTCAGAGCCAAGTGGAACAGTAGCCTCTTGGTGAAAACCTGGCGTATTTGTATCAACACCATTTAGCTCAACACGTCCTGCAACCGCAGCTGTTTCATAGCTTGCATCTGCATCCGTTTCATCAACTAAGTTTCTAAAACCGAGGCCATTTGCATAACCTACTGTGGTGTATGGCATGTTATCAGCAGCTAGCGTTGGTGTAGTTTGGCCAACACCAACCACTTTACCTAAAATTGGGTTACCACGTTTCGGGTAGCCTGCAATAGTAAACACATGGCTGTGATCGGCTGTAACTAAAATAAGCGTTTCTTCAGGGTCGGTGCTATCAACGGCAGCTTGAACGGCTTTTGCAAATTCAATAGTGTCGTTAAGTGCGTTAAAAGCATTACCCGCATGGTGAGCATGGTCAATACGGCCCGACTCTACGGTTAAGAAAAAGCCTTTTTCGTTTTTACCCAGTACATCAATCGCTTTAGTTGTCATATCGGTAAGCGACGGCTCACCAGCTATATCGTTGGCACGGTCAGCTTCGTATTGCATGTGCGATTCGTTAAATAAGCCAAAGACTTGAGTTGCATCATCGGCAATAGCATCAAACCCAGCTTGATCCATCACATAAGTGCCATTTGGATATTGTGTTTGCCATTCAGTAACAAGGTTGCGCTCATCAGTACGATCGCCTTCTACGGCGCTCATTGCATCATTTGAATTTGCAGATGCATCTTTAGGTAAAAAGTGACGACGGCCGCCACCCATTACAAAGTCTAAACCATCAATATCGGTACCTATAAAACGCGCTTCTAGGTTTTTTTCAAAGTTAACTAGCTGTGAGGCAATATCTTCACAGCCTGCATTAACTGCTGCCTCTGGCATGTCTGAGATATCTTCCCAGTTGCGATCAGCCGATTTAGCATACGTTGCACCCGGTGTCGCATGAGTGATACGTGCAGTTGAAACAACACCGGTAGCTAAACCTTTAATTTCAGCCAGCTCCGTGGCTGTTAATAACTCATTACCGATAGCCGTTGTACAGTTACCTCGTTCAACCTTCTCATCAACCCCAATAACACCCACATCGGTTTTTACCCCTGAGATCATTGCTGTCATGGTGCCTGCTGAATCTGGTGTTTGTGCGTCAACGTTGTAGGTTTTAACTTGTGCTGAGTACGGGAATTTTTCAAAGCTTAAATAGCCTTCTTCACCGAGCTGGTTGTTTCGTTGACCTTGTAAAATGCGCGCTGCTGTTAAGGTAGAAATACCCATGCCATCACCAACAAATAATATTACATTTTTAGCTTTGGTGCTTTTAACCGCTTGTGCTTGCGTTGTTTTAGTTGTTAGTTTTGTTTGTGCAGCACTGTACCAGCTGCTGTCTTTTTGACTTTGCGGTAGAACATTGGCATGACTAACGGCACTAAACGCACAGGTGAGTGCGATTGCCGCAGCGACTTTTTTAATTTTCATCCGTAATTCCCATTATGTAGTGGTTATTTTTAAAAACTGTGAGCTCAAAAACATCAACCGCTGCACTATAGGAAATAGATGTTACTAATAAAGGTAATTTTAATGACAAGAAGGTGACAGCCAAATTTTATATCAATAACACCTACTTTGTATTTCCATCGACTGCTTAACCCTTCTCATAATATATGTAACAGCTCTATAAAAGCACGTCACAATATATTAGTTTATTGATCTCTTGCTTGAGCCTAAGCTTGCTATTGCCTACAATAGCGCATAATTAATTCAACGCAGATCACTATTATGACTGATACAAACAAACCAGAATTACCTAATCAACTGTCTATTAACCCACGTAGCAAATTTTATGTAGAAGAAGTATTTGAACATGAAATCGGTATTACACTTAACGGTAAAGAGCGTTTTGACGTTGAAGAGTACTGCATCAGCGAAGGTTGGATAAAAGTAGCGGCACCTAAAGCGCTAGACCGTCGCGGCCAGCCATTACTTATGAAAGTAAAAGGCACAGTAGAAGCCTTTTATAAGTAAGCTAAGCCTTATTAAAACAAAGCGACACTTTTGAGTAGTCGCTTTTTTTGTGCCTTTTAAAAACAGCTTTAACATGTTGAACTTTTTTCATACTCAACCTGATGAAGTTTCATTATGAATTTTCAAAAAGTATGTTTGAATAGCTTTAATTATTTAGACGTATAGAAGTCCATTATGAGCAAGTTAATAATATTAGATGGCGGCATGGGTCGTGAACTCAAACGCATGGGCGCGCCGTTTTCACAGCCACTGTGGAGTGCGCAAGCTTTAATAGAAGCACCGCAATGTGTAACCCAAGCACACCAAGGTTTTATAGATGCTGGCGCTGAAATAATTACTGTTAACAGCTATGCATGTGTACCCTTTCACTTGGGTGAAACGCTTTACCAAGCAAAAGGTGCTGCGCTTGCTGAGCAGGCAGCGGTTATTGCAAAAAAGGTGACTCAAAACGCAAAGCAAACGGTACTCGTTGCCGGTTCACTGCCTCCTGCCTTTGGCTCGTATCGTGCTGATTTTTTCCAAAGTGATCGCGCATTTACTATTTTAGATACCCTGTATAAAGCACAAGACGAATATGTAGATATCTGGATTGGTGAAACCATATCAAACATTGAAGAAGCGCGGGTAATGGCAAGCGTACTGAAGAATTCAAACAAGCCATGTTATTACGCATTTACCCTAAGTGATGAAGTAAGCGAACAAGCGACATTGCGCTCTGGTGAATTAGTATCAGACGCTATCCTAGCACTACTCGAATATAAAATAGCGGGCATATTCTTTAACTGCTCTATTCCCGAGGTTATTGAACAAGCGCTGCGCGACACTAATCGCGTGCTAAAACAGCAAAATAAACATGTTGATTTAGGAGCATTTGCGAATGGTTTTACACCAATCGCCAGTGATTATAAAGCCAATGAAGGCTCGCAAGGTTACCGCGATTTATCACCTGCTGAGTATGTAGCATTTGCTAAACAATGGCATAGCCTAGGCGCAACAATTATTGGCGGCTGCTGTGGTATTGGCCCCGAATTTATAGCAGCGCTGGTAAAGTGGAAAAGCGACATTAAAGCGATTTAATATCAATTATTTAACTATAAAAGCATCGAAAATCCATTGCGAGCTTATTGACTGCTTCCCAATACCCAATCAAGCCCTTGTATTGCGGTGGTTGGGAATGCGGTTGCATGCTGTGCCCCTTCAATAACAATACTTTTTAATTTTATATTATCACTATTGAGCGCATTAATTTTTTTCACAAGTTGCGCTGCGCCTTCAACCATATTTTGCCCTTCACCAAAGGCTGGAGTTTCCTTTGCCCCAACAGATACATAAACCTTTATTGGTATTTGGGGCTTATTCGCTTTTAACGCTAGCAGTGCATTATTATCAAACCAAACCGACGGGCTGCCAATAATATAATTGCTAAATAGCTCAGGCATCGTAAATAAAACAGCAGCGCCAAATAAACCGCCTAACGAGTTACCTATATACGTTCTTTGCGTGTTGCTTGCTCGGTAACTTTTTTCGATAAACGGCAGCACAGTATTTTTTAAAAACAGTGCATGATTTTTAGCGTTACCGGTTTGTTTTTTCCAGCTCAGGGATTGAGTGGGTGTATAATCCCTAACTCGACTACTAGCTCCTCTTGAGCCTTTTTCATAGCTGATCGCCACAATAATAGCCTGTTGCATTTTGCCGCTATTCATTGGAAACCGTGTGGCACCGGCAACGATAGGAAATGCATACGGCGCATCGGTTAAATAAATAACAGGATACGTTTTATTAGGCTCCTTTACATATGACTTAGGTAGCTGGATAAAAATAGGATACACCCGCTTGGTAGCAGGTTCGGTGAGCTCAATAACACTACTTCTAGGGATCTCGTAGGGGGTATTTGCGCTTAATTTAAAACAGATGAAAACACAAAGTAACAGCAAAAGCCTTAAAGCAGTATTCACTAAATTAGTTTACCTAAAAAACGATATTTATAATTACAATGCCACATAGTCGCTATTTTTAACACTGGCAGTGTTAAACAAGTTGATTTGATTTATCACCTGAACAGGGGCAATTTTCGTTATTCTTTTTAAAACACTGTTGGTAATTAAACCAATGGGCTAGTGCGATAAAAGCGGAGCCAATTAAAGTGAGCGCTTTTTCGGCCTCTTCTTGACCTAGCAATACTGCAATTATCAAACAAGCTAGACCAACAACTCCACACGCCATATAACGTGTACGTTTGTGCTTTTTACAGCCTAAGCTCAAAGCTAATATGCTTGTTGGTAATACTACAGCAAGAACCCATAAGTGAAACTGTTCAGCATTTATTTGTAGTACAGCAAAGCTTGGCAACAGCGCTAAAATAACCGGTGTTGCAAAACAATGTACCGTGCACATTAACGAAAGCCCAATGGCAAGCTTATCTGCTGTTGTTTGAGTCAGCTTCATTATTTATCCTTCTTTTTAATTGTGTTAGCGGTACTTTGCTGGCACCCAAAACAAACACCTGAGATTTCTAATTGCGAAGTTGCTGGCGTAAACCCTTTCATTTTCAGTTCCCTAAACAAAGATTTAACCGAATTGTTAAGGTCATTCACCTCACTTGCTTTATTACAAGAGCTACAAATTAAAAACATCGATAGTTGATGCTCTCTATCATTATTAACGTGACTGCACGGTATAAACTTATTTTCTAACTTTAATCTATGTACCAGACCTACCGACTCTAAAAAACCTAATATCCGATAAACGGACATTGCCAAAATCGGTGTATTTATTTGCTTATTAAATTGATCTGTTAACTCATAAGCAGACAAAGGTTTATTTGCTTTCAATAGAATTTCAAATACCTGCTGACGTTTTGGCGTTAATTTTTTTTCAAAGGCTTCACATCTTTTTATCGCAAAACCCATCATCTCTTTAAATCGCTGCTTTTTCATATTACCCACTCTAATGTAGTGGGCTGATGTTTTAACTTTGCCATCCTTGTTGCTCAATGCCTCCGCTGTGGTTTTATCTAAAAATTTATTAACTAGAGATAAATAAATGTAACAACTAACTTTTGCTTTACAGCAAACAGATTCCCCACGAACAACACCTAAACAATGACAGAAACACTTAAAACACTGAATTTAAACAAAAATTAAACTTAAGTTATGAAGGTGAAGTAGCCAAATTATATATCCTGAGTGATTTTTAGTTAATTAACTATTGATACAATATAACATTTCAAGCACAATTGATACAATATAACATTCGCAAAGGAATTCAAATGACACGAAAATCTCAATTAGCTTTGTTTATAGCAGCCCTACTACCAACAAATGCACTTGCAAATACCATCGAAGGTGTTGTTCTAAACAACCAAGGTAAAGTGGTGACTAATGCAACTGTAGAAGTTGAAGGCTCAGATATAACAGCAGTAACAGATGCAAGCGGTAAGTTCGTAATAACTGATTTAAAAAGTGGTTTAAAAGAACTTCATATTACCGCCCCTGGTTATGCCCATCTGCATCGAGATATCACATTTAGTGATGATAAAAGCCAGTCAATTACCTTTAACTTAGAACGTTCACCCATTGAAGTAATTGATATTGAAGCGACGCCTATTCACATGTCGGCAATGGAATCCTCGTCTCCCGTTAGCGTGTTATCTGGCGAACAATTAAGACGGCAGCAAGCTGCAACCCTTGGCGATAGCCTTGAAAAACTCCCGGGGGTTAATACTAACTTTCATGCAAAAGTAGCCAGTACTCCTATTATTCGTGGCTTAAGCGGGCCGCGTGTTCTAATTACACAAAATGGCCTTGATGTCAGTGATGTTTCGCGCGTTGGCCCTGATCACTCAGTCGCATCAGAGGCATCAACCGCAAAACAAATCGAAGTATTACGTGGCCCTGCCACATTATTTTATGGCAGCGGCGCCATTGGTGGTGTGGTTAATGTAGTTGATAATCGGGTGCCTACCGACAGCACAACTCGCGGCGAATGGAACCTTGAGCACAACTCTGTTGATAATCAAAAAATCGCCTCATTAAATGCCACTACTGGCACTGATTCTTTTGCATTTTATGCTGATGCCTTTTGGCATGAAGCTGATGACTATGAAATCCCTGTGGCCGCTGAATTAGCCCACGATGACCATGACCATGACCATGAAGAGCATAGTGGCGATTACACCGTTGCAAACAGCAATGAGGAGTCTGACGGCTTTACCTTAGGTACTAGCTACCTCTTTGATCAAGGTTTTGTAGGTATAGCTGTTGAGCAATTTAATCGTCAATACGGCATTCCAGGCCACACCCATGGTGGCGAAGATGTTAATAGCGCTGAGGAAAGCGTATATGCCGACTTAGAACAAACTAAAGTGCAGTTGCTAGGTGAATATAACCTCGATAACAAATGGCTTAATAGAGTAAACCTACGCGCAGGTTTTACAGATTACGAACATGCTGAAATTGAACATGGCGCAGTGGGCACCACGTTTGAAAATGAGACCAATGAGTTACGTGTAGACTTAATGCATAACCCGTTTGCGCAGTGGAATGGTGGTTTGAGCTTTCATTACAAACACAGTGATGTTGAAGCGCAAGGCTCTGAGGCATTCACACCACCGTCACAAACACAAAGCTTTGCTATAGCACTAATGGAAGAAAGACACTTTGGTGACTTTTTAGTGCAACTAGGTGGCCGAGTTGAACGGGTAACCATCGATGCTGATAACGTGTTACTACCTAACATTGATGCACACGCACACGATGACACCGGTGTTCATGACGATCATGCTCATGAAGAACATGCCGGCAATACTCGCGTATTTGACGTAGAACAAGAATTCACACCAGTTAGTTTATCAACAGGTGTTGTGTGGGATTTTGCACCTAGCTACAACTTAGGCTTGTCGGTATCTCGTTCTGAGCGTGCTCCTTCGGTGTCGGAGCTATTATCATTCGGCCCTCACATTGGAACTGGTACTTATGAAGTAGGCGCACTATTTGATATTCATGAAGACGGCCATTTTGGTTTATCTGAGCAAGCGCTTGACCTAGAAACAGCAAACAATATTGATTTAACGTTTCGTAAAATCCAAGGTGATATCGGTTTCATTCTTAATGCTTTCTACAACCAAGTCGACAATTATTATTACCAAATCGACACAGGCCTATACGCCGAAAGCGGCCACGACCATGGTGATGAGCATAATCATGACCACGGTGACGAGCATGATCACTCATCTGAACTCCCAGTTTATTTATTTAAAACAGATGACGTAATTTTACATGGCTTTGAAGCACAAGTTGCATGGCAGTTAACCGATGAGTTTAAAGTTGATTTATTCTCAGATTACGTTCGTGCACGCCTTAAAGACGGTGGCGATTTACCACGCACACCACCGCTACGTTTTGGTACTGAGTTTAACTACCAAACAAATAAGCTGAGTGCGCACCTCCACGTAACTCGTTATCAAGAGCAAGACCGTACCGCGCCAGAAGAAACAACCACAAACGGCTACACCATACTTGATGCCAGCGTTTCATATGACTTATCAGTGCTAAATCAAGATGTGTCTGTGTATCTACGTGGCACTAACTTAACAGACACAGAAGCGCGCGTGCATAGCTCATTTTTAAAGAATATAGCACCACGTCCAGGTCGTAGCTTTGCACTAGGTATTCGCGGTTACTTTTAAGCGCTAAAAAATTATAAATAAAGGAAATTAACATGACTAAACTATTCAAATTAAAATTAATTGCACTGGCAATAAGCAGCACATTAATCACCGCTTGTGGTGATGCAGAAACAAACATTGTTGAAAAAGACCCAATAGAAGTACCTGATGACGGCCACGATCATGGCGATGGTGGCGACCACGGTGATGAATACACTATTGATTCATTAGGTAGGCTTGCGATACTTGCTGGCGATAGCAACGAAGCGAACTTTTTCGACTTAGACGACAATGAGCTTCTTGATACATTCACTCTTACTAATGATTCAAACACGCTATCGTCGTCGCCTGACTTTCGTTATGCCGTGATTGCTAGCCGCGCTCAAGATTACCTCGGCTTTATAGACGGTGGCTTATGGCGTGAAGATCACGGCGCACACCTTCATGATTACGAACAAAGCCCTGAGTTTAGCAGTTATGAGCTAACTAGCGGCAGTCGCCCTACTCACTTGGTAAAGCACGATGGTAAATTAGCGGTATTTTACGATGGTGATGCAGCATCAGGCACAACTGCGTCTGTTGAAGTATTAACAGATAACGACATAACAAACGCAACAGCGACCTTACCAGGTATTAGTTACGACATTAATATGCACGGCGTCGCTGAGCCTCGTGGAGAGCATTTATTAGCGACCATTCGCCGCGATGATGCTCAAAGTACATCAAACGCTAAAATCCTGCCTGACCAAGTGGGTGTTTATCATTTTCATGATGGCGAATACGAACTTGAACAAACGTTAGAGTTAACATGCCCTGATTTGCACGGCGCAGCACAAAACCATGATTACGTAGCCTTCGGCTGTAGTGACGGTGTGCTATTAGCCCACCAGCATGATGACGAATACCACGCTGAAAAAGTAGCAAATATTGCTGCAGTAGGTGACTTACGCATTGGTAGTATATACGGCCATGAGGGCAGCGAAACCTTTATTGGTGTTGCATCTGGTCACGGCGGCGGCCCTGCTGTGATTGTGAGTATAAATCCTGCGAAAGCTGAAATGGAAGAATTTGAATGGCAACTAGCTGATGGCGCAAGCGCTATTTCTTACTCTTTTTCTGCCAACGGTGAGCACTTTTTAGTTTTAGACAGCCTTGGTTTTTTAAACGTGCTTGAGGCGCATGCGCACGACGGTCACATACACTGGGAGCTAACAGGTCAAGTTGATATTACACAAGAAGATGTAACAACAATGCCTGAAGGCATGAAGTTTAGTATGACTGTAGCGCAAAATGGTCAGTTTGCTTACGTAGCCGACCCAATAGCCCAACACGTTGTGCAAGTACACCTAGAAGACTTAGAAATTGAAGGTGAACTAGAACTTACATTCCCACCAGCCGCGATCACTTGGTTAGGTATTGCACAAGAGGAAGAGCACGACCACGTACATTAATTTTACGTTTTAAAAAGAGTACTCCCTTGAAGGTTGGCATTTTAATGCCAACCTTTTTTATTCACATTTTGTAACAGACCTTTTATGGTAAGTGCATCGCTATTTTGCACCTTATTGTTATGATGGGATAGCTATTAATATAGGATGTAATTCCATGAAAAAACTAACAACATTGGCTCTTGCCTTGGCTGCAGCAATCGCGCCGGGTGTATCGGCCTATGAGACTAAAGACACTCGTTTACTCCGCTTTCCAGATATCCATAACCAAACCGTTACTTTTGTCTACAGTGGCGATATTTATATTGCGAATACGCAAACAGGCGAAAGCAAACGCTTAACCGACCATATTGGCTTTGAAACATTTCCTAAGTTTTCCCCTGACGGTAAGCGCATTGCATTTTCAGCCGAGTATAACGGTAGCCGACAAATTTATGTGATCAACAGTGACGGTTCAAACCTAAAGCAACTTACTTATTATAATGACGTTGGCCCAATGCCACCGCGTGGAGGTTTTGATTACCGCGTTTTAGATTGGACCGCCGATGGTAAAAATGTGGTATTTAGAGCTAACCGCACACCATGGGGAAAACGTATGGGCCGCCCTTACATGGTTCCTGCAGATGGCGGACTTGAAAAGCCATTAGCGATTCCAGAAACTGGTGGCGGCATGCTATCTCCAGATGGCAGCAAATATGTTTATACGCCAATTGATCGAGAATTTCGTACGTGGAAACGTACTCGTGGTGGTCGTGCGCAAGATGTATGGATTTATGATTTAGAAAAAAACACATCAGAACAACTAACTACAAACCGTGCAACCGACCAGCAACCAACTTGGGTTGGTGACGATATTTACTTTGTGTCTGACCGTGATTACACGCTAAACCTTTATCAGTACCGCAAAGGCAGCGAACCAAAAAAACTTACCAACTATAAAAACTTTGACGTACTTTGGCCTTCAGCTGGCCCAAATGCGATTGTTTATGAAAACGGCGGTTATTTATATCGCTTTGACGCAAAAACACAAGAAAGCGCTAAGCTAAGCATTAATATTGCTGGCGTGCGCCAGTACGCAATGCCGTATAGCAAAAATGTTAGCGATTTTATTGATTCTATGTCGCTCTCTCACGATGGTAAACGTGCTGTATTTACTGCCCGTGGTGAGCTGTTTAGTGTACCAATTAAACAAGGGCCTACACGCAACTTATCTTACACAGAGAAAAGCCGCGAAATAGATGCAAGCTGGTCACCAAATGGGCGCTACATAGCCTACATGAGCGATGAAAGCGGCGAGTACGAAATTTACCTAAAAGATCGCAGTAAAAATAATGCTATTAAGCAACTCACTAGCAATGGCACTATTTGGCGCTTTACGCCCATTTGGTCACCAGATAGCTCTAAGTTGTTGTTTTCAGATAAAAACAACACACTTTGGTGGTTAGATGCAAAATCGGGCAAGCAACACAAAATTGATACCGGTATTTACGACGAAGACGGCATTACTCAATATACTTGGTCGCCTAACAGCCAAGACATTGTATTTGTTAAAAATAATGAAAACCGTTATGCCTCACTGTGGCACTACAACCTTAAAAAAGAAAAGGTGACGCGCCTAACAGACGAAATGAGTAACGAGCAAAACCCAACCTTTTCGCCAGATGGCCAATACCTTTACTTTAGCTCTGAGCGCGACTTTAACCTTGCGTTTAGCAGTTACGAGTTTGACTACATGTTTAACCGCGCCACCCGTATTTATGCGGCCGCAGTAAACGACAGTGTTAAACCGCTTATTGCCTTACAAAGTGATGAAACCACGATTGTAAAAGACGATGACGACGAAAAAGAAGACGACAAAAAAGTTAAAAACACACTGCAAAGCAGCGACTTTATGCAGCGTGTTACCGCTCTTAACGCGCCAGCGGGCGATTACCGTGGCTTAACCGCAGTAAAAGGCGGCGTACTGACGCTTGCTAATGGCGCATTACAACTTATAGGTACCGAGCACGACAGTGAGCTAGAAACAGTCGCTAAAGGTGTTAGCAATTACACTATATCGAGCAACAGCGAACACCTACTTGTACACACAAGTGGCGGTTACAGCTTAATAGAGCCTAAACCAAAGCAAGACCTAGACGCCAACAAGCTAGATTTAAGCAAAATGACGCTTAAAATCAACCCGCAAGCTGAGTGGCAACAAATGTACGTAGAAGGCTGGCGCACACTGCGTGACTGGTTCTACGACGAAAATCACCACGGTCAAGATTGGGATGCTATTTTAGCTAAATACCAACCTATGGCTGATGCTATTAGCCACCGTAGCGACCTTGATTACGTACTTAGCGAAATTGCCGGCGAAATTAACTCAGGTCATATTTACGTGCAATCGGGCGATATGCCAAAAGCCGAACGTAAAAATCACGGTTTATTAGGCGCTAAGCTTGCAAGCGACCCATCTGGTTACGTAAAAATAGAGCAAATCTTTAAAGGTGAAAACTGGCATGACGATTTCCGCTCACCGCTGGGGACTACTGGTGTAAAAGCACATAACGGCGATTACATTATTGCGGTAAATGGCCGCTCGGTTAAAGACGTTGCTAACTTTTACGAACTCCTTGAAAACACCCAAGGCGAGCAAGTAGAGCTAGTGCTAAACAGCAAACCGCGTAGCAAAGGTGCGTGGCAAGTAACAGTAAAACCGGTAGCCAGTGAGCAAGGTCTACGTTATTTAGATTGGGTTAACTCGCGTGCAGCCTACGTTAATAAGCTATCAAATGGGCGTATTGGCTATGTGCACCTGCCAAATACAGCCTATGAGGGTAACCGCGCCATGTTTAAAAACTACATGCCGCAAACAACCAAAGATGCCATGATTATTGATGACCGTTACAATGGCGGTGGTTTTATTCCTGAGCATATGATCACTTGGCTTGCGCGTAAACCGCTTAACTATTGGAAACGCCGTGGTGTAGAGCCAACTAAAACACCGCAGTTTGCGCACAATGGTCCTAAAGCCATGCTAATAAATGGCTATTCAAGTTCTGGTGGTGACGCAATCCCTTACTACTTCCGCCAGGCTGGTCTAGGTAAGCTAATTGGTACCCGTACATGGGGTGGCTTAATTGGTATTTCTGGTAACCCAAGCCTTGTAGACGGCGGACAAGTAATTGCTGCTACATTCCGTATTTTAGACACAAAAGGTAACTGGATCATAGAAAACGAAGGTGTTGCACCAGATATTAAAGTAATTGATCGTCCAGAGCTTATTTATAAAGGCCAAGATCCATCAATAGAGCGTGCTGTACAAGAGTTATTAAAGGAGCTTAAAGAAAATCCTAAACAACCCTTAGTGATACCACCAGCACCTTCTAAGTTTTAATTTGCTGCATAGCTAAACAAGCTAATACCAATAAAAAACCCTGCAAATTTGCAGGGTTTTTTATGACTTGGATTTAATGACTTATATGTATTAAGGCTTATCTTTTTCTCCAGCCGCTCCATACATCATCTTCTTGGTTGGCTTTTTTCTTCTTTTTCTTACCTGTACCTTCTGGCTTGGCCATTGGCTTGTCGTTTTTTAGCGCCTGTGCCGCATCAAGGTTGGCTTGGTTTACAGCAAAACCTGCTACCTCTTCGCGCTCTAAGCGAAGTTTGTTTTTCTTTTCGATAATTCTAAAGTGATGGAAGTCTTCATAATCAATTAACGATAACGCTAAACCGACTTCACCAGCACGGCCGCTTCGGCCAATACGGTGCATATAATCAGCTGGGCTACGCGGTAAGTTAAAGTTAATAACAACAGGCAGTTTGGCAATATCTAAACCACGGGCTGCTATATCGGTGGCAATAAGTACTTCTATTTCGCCAGCTTTAAATTTTTCAATTACGCGAGTACGCTCGCTTTGGCCTTTATCGCCATGGAATACTTGTGCGTTCACGCCGCGTTTTTCAAGTTTGCTGGCTAAGTGCTCACAATCTTTTTTAGCGTTGACAAAAATAAGTGCTTGGCGCCATTGATGCGCTTTAATTAAGTGCGCTAAAACCGTGGTTTTCTCGCCTTTATTAACCGTAAATACGCGCTGAACTAAAGTGCTTTCGTCTTTGCTTTGTACTTGTATTTCAACAGGGTTGGTTAACAGCTCTTGCGTTAATTGTGTGACTTGCTCTGGGAAAGTCGCTGAAAACAACATGGTTTGTTTTTTAGCAGGCATAAGCGCTAATAGCTCAGCAAGCTCTTCAGTAAAGCCAAGGCTTAACATGCGGTCAGCTTCATCAAGCACTAAGGTTGTTACTTTATCGAGCTTAATCGCATTGCTTGAGATTAAATCGAGTAAACGCCCAGGGGTTGCAACAATGATATCAGCACCGCCGCGAAGTGCTTGCATCTGGGTATTAACCGACACACCACCAAATACCGCCACCGTTTTAATGGCGCCATTAAAATTAGCAGAATACGATTTAACACTATCGGCTACCTGCACTGCCAGCTCGCGAGTAGGTACCAAAATAAGCCCTGTTACAAAGTTGCCTTTGCTCGCTGCTTTTTTAGCACCTTGCGCTAAAAATAGCGTTTGTAGCATAGGCAAAGCAAAGGTTGCTGTTTTACCTGAGCCGGTATTTGCCCCCGCAATTAAGTCACTCCCCGCCAAGATACTTGGAATTGCTTTTGCCTGAATCGGCGTAGGTTGCGTGTATTCAAGGTCAGACAAACGAGCAATTAGCTCTGGAATAAGGCCAAGTTCGTTGAAATTACTAGGATTTGCGGCTGAGGTCATAAAAGGTGCGGGCTCATTGCTAAAAATAGCCTGTAATTTTAGCGTATTTAGCAGCTATTAAGTAGAGGTTAGTGATTTAAATAAAATGCATCTTGTTTTATTAAACGATGATTCACTGAATATCACTTTGCATTAATACTATTTTTTCACATACATCAATCATTTCAAATAATAGCTGAACACGCTGTATTATTGATTTCAGCATTTCAAGTGTGTTATTTTTGCGGCCTGATGGATTAATTTTAGATACAAGGAAATGTCATGTCTCAATTTGATTTATGTTTCAATACGAAAAGTCGATCAAGTTTACCTTTTAACAGTAATGACTTAGAGCAATTAAAGCGATTTAGAGAGGATAACCCTCATATTATAGGTAACTTTATACCTCAAGGAACCCCGTTCATTTTAAGAACTCCACAATCTGGAGATATGAGTGATTTCAGGCGCTCTCGTCCTGACATAGCTTGTGCACTTGATAATACGGTGTCTTGGCCTGAGCATACAAAGAGAAATGTCAGTACTATAGTAAACAACTTCGGTGATGAAGATGCTTTGGCTATTGCCGCGCTTTACGATGCGGAAATATCTCCATATGTTGATAAAGTAAGAGGTTTAACGAGTCAGCAAGTTCTTGGAAGAAATCTTGATACCTTGACTGCCACTGGCGCAGCACTTACTTCATTAGAGTCAAGCCAAGTGAGATTAAGTACATTTGGAAAAGCGATTCTAAAATACCAAACTAGCTTAATTGAAATTAGAAAAGCATCGCAGAACAAGCAACCTAAATTAGAATTAATCAAACTAGGTAACAAAGCTAAGCAAGCTCATCTAGAGTTAAACACTGAATTTAAAAGAGAAATGGTTAAATTCAAAGGCAAAGTGAAAGCATCTGCACGGGGTAATATCTGGTCTAATGCGCAACGAGGCATAGATACAGCAAGAAGCGCAAGAAGTTCAGCTCCCTTGCAATTAACTTCTTTAGCTAACATACAGCACTTACGTAAATTAGAGCAAGGATCCAACATTGCAGGAAAGTTTGTCATTGCG
This sequence comes from Pseudoalteromonas sp. P1-16-1b, assembly GCF_001401785.1. Classification (GTDB taxonomy): domain Bacteria; phylum Pseudomonadota; class Gammaproteobacteria; order Enterobacterales; family Alteromonadaceae; genus Pseudoalteromonas; species Pseudoalteromonas undina. Next base: position 130,917 of record NZ_LKGQ01000007.1, read on the forward strand.
ATTGATGCTGGTCTTCGAGCTGATAGCGTTTATGACGATTACAAAGCAGGTAAAGACTGGCAGCGCAGTGCAGTAAGGGAAGCTACAGGTTTTGGTTTAGGGACAGCTGCAGGAGCATATGTTGGCGGTACGACTATAACCGCAGGGGTAGGAATAGCAATTGCAATGGGTCCAGTTGGCTGGGTAATTCTTATAGGTGTAGGCTTGGGGACTGGTTATGCTGCAGGTAAAGTTGGTGATTCTTTTGGGAAATTTATATCTGGTACTGTGTATGATTTAAGCTCAAGTGTTGATTGGTTTTAATCATGTACATAATTCCCGAAATCATTTATTTTATAGTGTCGCTTCCAGCATTGATATTTTTCCTCATTTCAACCTTATGCTTCACTCGTATTTCAATGAAACACATAGAGAGAAAAATGCGTGAGGAAGGGATACATGAACCACTTTGGGATAAAGGGCTGGGCATAAGAGTGAGCATGTATGGCAAAGTAATAAGGCGGCAAAAACCCGCAAAGGCGACGGTTGTTAATGACGAAGCCATTTTACGACACGCCAGACCTATAGATTTAATTTTAGCTCGCGCAATGCATTACTCTTTCGTAATTATGATGACCCTAGCCGTTTATGGCTACTTTGCTTATGATTTAGGTAATCGCGCATATTAAAAAGGTGCACAAAGCGCCTTTTACATCAAACCTGTCGCCTATTGATTTTAAAATTTTTAGGCCGACTTTGCCAAATTGCATGGTTCGTCAACATCTGTGCTTTAATTACCACTTTATAGTGCGACAGTGATTACACGCATAGTCATCTGACTCACAGTATGAGTATTTACCAGTAAACTCTTCTTAGTCTGCAATACCATCAGCAAGTAATATTGCTTCTTCTAATTTGTTTGGTAAAGCTTTAATCACGTTAAAGATCACTCTTTGAATCTAAACCCTACTCTTGTAATTAATTTGACTGTCACCGAGAGCACTCCAAACTTAAAGAGGCTTTCATAAAAAGCCAACAACTAAGTTGGCAATATTATTAGTTCTTACTCAGTTCTGCTTGTAACCTGACTTTTGTTTCTTTTAAGTAATTTATATAAGGATATGAGTCATCAGCAATGGCTAAAGCCGACTCCATCTGTTCAAGTGCTTGGCGAGTATCACCCTGCATTTCATAGCCATAAGATAAAGCTGAAAGCGCATCGACTGATTTTGGGTGGTTTTTTAAATTGTACTTAAACACCTCAATAGCACGGGTAAACTGCTTGCTGCCCGTTAGGTTATAACCGAGTGATCTAACAGCACGGTCTGGTGGAGATATCTGCTCGCCCCATTGTTGAGATAATGTTTTGTAATAACCATCAATAGAGGCTACATCGTCAGTTAAAGCACTTATAGGCATTTGTTTAGGTAAAAATAAGTTGTAGTAGGCATTAAATACGCCAGCAGCAGTGGTTAAGCCATGCGAGATGCCATCAAACGCATCATTAAAAAAGCGTAACCCTCGCGCTTTATGCGATTGCAGTGATTGCTGTAATTCATCATACCTTTCTCGCATTATGCCGGCTTCTTCGCCGATATTGATATAAACGTAACTGTTAAGCTCTTTGTTTTTAGTTATAAACGATTTTGTACTTTTTACCATTGCGCCATAATTCCACCAAACTGCAGGGCTATACGCAATATGCGCTTGAAATAGTTCGGGATTTGCCTGCAACGCGTATAGCGCAAATACACCACCAGCAGATGCGCCAGCAATCACTTTATAGTCATGCGTGCGATAGTTCTTATTTACTAAAGGAATGAGCTCTTGTTCAAAGAACGCTAAAAACTTTGCCGCGCCGCCCCCTTCACCGACAGGCCCTTGTGGCTCTTTATTCACTGTAGGATACATATCTCTAAGTCGATTAGTGTTTTCAATAGCGACAATAATAACCTCAGGCGCACGATTATCATTTTGTAAGCGCTCAATAACAGCACTTGCAAGCGGTATATTACCCGCTCCATCTAAGCGATAAACAACTGGGTATACCTTATTTGGCTGAGCTTGGTAGCTTTTAGGCAATTGCACGACAACTGTGCGTTCTTCGTTTAAAACAGCCGATTTAATAGTGTGCATGAACTGAGAGTCATCAGCACTTTGCTGTTTAATGCCAGCTTGTGCAAAGGCACTTTGTGAACTAAAAGCAAAAAAGCTAAAAAAACAAATAACGGTTAATAAACGCATAACTAATCCCTTAGAGAATAATAAGTTACTTAAGCTAACAGAGTTTCAGGCACAAAAAAAGCGCCTTAAGCGCTTTTTTTAACATTAATAAAACCTATAACCTTTTGATTTTACTCAACTGTAACCGATTTTGCTAGGTTACGTGGTTGGTCAACATCAGTGCCTTTAATGACCGCTACATAGTACGACAGTAACTGTAGTGGAATTGTATATACAACAGGGGCAATTACGTCATCTACGTGGTTTACGTTGATTACACGCATTGTGTCGTCTGACTCAAAGTGTGAGTCTTTATCAGCGAATACATAAATGATGCCGCCGCGAGCACGTACTTCTTCTACGTTTGATTTAAGCTTTTCAAGCAATTCATTGTTTGGTGCTACAACAATAATTGGCATGTCGGCATCAATAAGCGCTAATGGGCCGTGTTTAAGCTCACCTGCTGCGTAGGCTTCAGCGTGAATGTATGAAATCTCTTTAAGCTTAAGTGCGCCTTCCATCGCGATTGGGTATTGTGAGCCGCGCCCTAAAAACAGTGAATGGTGTTTATCAGCAAATTCTTCAGCAAGGTCTGCAATGCCATCAGCCAATAGTAGCGTTTCTTCTAATTTAGCTGGTAGCAGTTTAATAGCGTTAACAATCGCGCTTTGATCTAAGCCTTTCTCTTGCGCAATAGACGCAGTAAGCATTAACAAACCAACAAGCTGTGTAGTAAATGCTTTAGTAGAGGCTACACCAATTTCAGCGCCTGCTTTGGTCATAAAGGCAAGGTCTGATTCTCGCACAAGCGATGAGCCAGGTACGTTACAAATAGTCATTGACCCCATATAGCCTTGCTCTTTAGCTAAACGCAGTGCAGCTAAAGTATCAGCCGTTTCGCCTGATTGTGAAATAGTTACTAGCAGACTATTTTCGTGTACAAATGACTGACGGTAACGGAACTCAGAAGCAATTTCTACGTTACAACTAACACCTGCAAATTGCTCAAGCCAGTAACGAGCAACCATACCTGAGTGGTATGACGTACCACAGGCAATAATTTGTACGTGTTTTACGTCTTTAAATATTTGCTGTGCGCTGTCGCCAAAGGCATCAATCGCTACGCGGTCATCGTTTAAACGTCCTTCAAGAGTGTTACGTACTGCAAGTGGCTGCTCATAAATTTCTTTTAGCATGTAGTGACGGTAATCACCTTTGCCTGATGCATCTTGTGTGATGTTTGATTCAACAACTTCACGCTCAACCGCGTTGCCATCTGCATCAAAAATTTCTACAGTGTCGCGAGTAATACGCGCTACATCACCTTCTTCTAAGAAGATAAAGCTGCGAGTCACTGGTAATAATGCAAGTTGATCAGAAGCAATAAAGTTTTCACCAAGGCCTAAACCAATAACTAACGGGCTACCTGAGCGAGCTACAATAATTTCGTTATCATTCGCTTTATCAAACACAACGGTACCAAATGCACCTTCAAACTGTTTAACGGCAGCTTGAACTGACGCTAATAAAGTGGTGTGCTGCTGACGTAACTGATGAATTAAATGCACCATGACTTCAGTGTCGGTGTCTGATAAAAACTCGTAACCGTCGCCTTTAAGTGCTGCACGCAAACTTGCGTGGTTTTCAATGATTCCGTTATGTACAAGTGCTAATTGATTACTTGAAACATGTGGGTGAGCATTGGCTTCAGTTACACCGCCATGAGTCGCCCAACGAGTGTGTGCAATACCTGTGTGGCCGCTAACACCAGCTTGTTCAAGTGCTGACTCTAAGTTTACAACCTTACCAACTGCTTTAACTGTATTCAGTGTATTGCCTTCAAGTAAAGCTACACCTGCTGAGTCATAACCGCGGTACTCAAGACGCTTAAGGCCTTCAACTAAGATTTTATTTACTGGACGTTCTGCAACAGCCCCAACGATTCCACACATAGTGTCTCCATTAATTTTTTAATTCTAGCAACTTACGTTTTAGTTGCTATTCCATAATTTCTGCGCAAATTAGTTTTACACCACACGCCTCTATGGCTGCACGTTTATCACTTGCTAAGCCACTGTCGGTTATTAATGTGGTTACTGTTTGCCACGGTAATTCTAAATTTGGTATTTTTCGGCCAATCTTTTCTGACTCAACCAGCACAATAACTTCGCGCGCCGCTTTAGCCATCACTTGGCTTAATCCAACAAGTTCATTAAACGTGGTTGTTCCACGCGCTACATCAATGCCATCAGCACCAATAAATAGTTGATCAAAATCATATGAGCATAGAACATTTTCGGCTACTTGCCCTTGAAACGATTCTGAATGCGGATCCCACGTGCCACCTGTCATTAAAAGGGTTGGCTCGTTTTCAAGTGCTAATAAACGTGTTGCCACTTTAATTGCGTTAGTCATAACAACTAACCCCTGCTTGGTAGCCAACTCAGGGATCATCGCTGCAGTAGTCCGGCCGCTGTCAATAATAATGCGGTTATGATCTTTTATAAGCGCCGCTGCTGCCTTAGCAATTGCTACTTTGCGCTTAGAATCGATCTCATCGCTTACTATCTCTTTTGGTAGCGCAATAGCCCCACCATAACGGCGCAGCAACAAGCCACTTTTCTCAAGCGCGGTTAAGTCTTTTCGAATGGTTACTTCTGATGTTTGAAACTGTTCAGCAAGAGTCTCAACGGCCACTTCACCAAGCTCATTTACTTGGCTAAGGATCAGATGACGGCGTTGCTGGGTGTTTCGTTTGGTCATTAAGTAACTGCTATTAAGTTTCGTTTCGAAAGTTAGGGGATTTTAAACGAAACATAATAAATGGCAAGTGAATGCATAAAAATAAAGCAGTTTTATTCAAATTATCATCATGCTTAAAGTAGGTTAAGCTAGGCACCATTATTTAAGTTAAACAAAATTGATATGCAGTCATTTAATAGTATTAGTAAAGAGAATCTAGCGCAGCGTAAAGCTGTGCACGAAATTTGCCGCTTATTTAATAAAAGCCCCAGTAAAGGTAATTTAAAGCGAATAAAAGAATTATGCTCACACTGTGGTGATGGAGTAATTATTGAAGCGGGCTTTCATTGTGACTATGGCAGTCAAATAAAAATTGGTGATCGTACTTTTATAAACATTAACTGTACTGTGTTGGATGCGCCAATAAATGAAGGAGCCATAAGCATTGGCGACGATTGTTTAATCGGCCCAAACGTTCAGCTTTTGGCCGTTTCTCATGCAATTGAGCCTAAACAAAGGCTACAAAAAGAAAACTTTGCAGCACCGATTACTATCGGTAATAACGTGTGGATTGGGGCGGGAGTTATTGTGTTAGCTGACGTTACCATTGGCGAAAACGCTGTTGTGGGCGCAGGGTCGATAGTGACCAAAGATGTGGCTGCAAATACAGTTGTTGCTGGTAACCCCGCGATAAAGCTCAAGGATATTTAACACGCTAAAGCCTGCCCTAAAGGTCGTTGTTTACGGCGGTAGTTAACTTGTATTGTTCTAGCCTTTAACTCCTAATTCAGCTCCTAATTGCTCAATATCTTTATGTTGCTCAAAATACTGCACAACAGCTTGAATCTGTTGTTGCTTTATACCTTCAAAATTATCGGTTAGGTAATCTTTAATCTCACTAAAGTTCCACGTTAAGTCCATTTCCGTCGGGATTTTGGTTAGGGCAGTAAACACCTCTTCAATCGTTTTATCGTCAAGTAAAAAACGAATAAACTGCATTACAGCTAAGTTCTCTGGGTTATCTGAGTATTTCTCAGCCCCTGCAACACGAATAAGGACTTGCTCTGGCGTTTCATAAAGTAAAGCCTGTTCAGCTATATTAGCTCTTGAATTAGCTATAGTTTTTTGAATCTCTTCATTCGATGAGTCTTTAAACTGCTCAATCAAGGTTGCGAAGCTGTTGAATGCATCATCAGGCTTGCCTTGCTTACCATAAGTAACGCCTTGATTAACCATCGCCATAGCCACTTGAAGTTGAAGCTCTTCATTCGATGAGTCTTTGAACTGCTCAATCAAAGCCGCATAACTATTGAGCCCCTCATCAGACTTGCCTTGCTGACCATAAGTAATGCCTTGATAACACATCGCCTTAGCCACTTGGGTTTGAATCTCTTCATTCGATGAGTCTTTGAACTGCTCAATCAAAGCCGCATAACTATTGAGCCCCTCATCAGACTTGCCTTGATGACCATAAGTAACGCCTTGGTTAACCATCGCGTTAGCCACCAGAATTTGAATCTCTTCATTCGATGAACCTTTGAACTGCTTAATCAAGGTTGTATAACCACATAGTAGCCTTTTAATCTAACCGAGTTTTGTAGCACATACCACATAAAACCAATCATTTATAAAATATTTTAAGTTATATTTTTAATGCTAAACCAACCTAAAGATCAGCGGGCTTACCAATATTAGCCCGCAACCAAAGCCCACTTTAACTTGCCATGCTTTATATTTACCTGTGACTTTAATTCCTAACAGTGGGCTTAATAAGTCGATACGTCGCGCAGCAATAAACACCAACCAACAAATAATGAAAGTGAGGCTGAGTATAAGTAATGGCTCCACAAAACCACCTAATTGCAGCTTCGACAAATAAAACGCAAGGCCAATAATCACACTTTGATGCAATAGATAAAAAGGGAATACTGCACCGTTTAATGAAGCCAGTTTAGGGTGATCGTGATTCAAAAAACGTTGTGCTAGTGCCAGCATTAACAACACGCCCATTAATCGTTGCGCAGTATACAGCATATCCATGCTGGTAATTTGCCATTGGCTAGCAGCAGGGTTTTGCCAAATCGTGTTGTAACACAGCACAACAACTATATAACCTAAAGTGAATACCACTAATAGCACTCGCCAATGGCGAAGTAGCTGGCTATAAAATGCAGGCTGCCAAGCAAGCAAGTAACCATAAAGTAAGAACAGCGCGCCCATGGGGTATCGGAAAGTATCACTCGGCCAGCTCAGTTTTAAAATACACAGCGGCAATAGCAATACAATAAAAATAGTCAATAACGAGCGCCCACATAAACGCGTGATTATTGTATGCACAGTAGCGTGATGAAGCAGCGGCATTGCTAGCACCAGCAATAAAGTAAATTGCCATAACGAACGTAAGTACCAAAGGTGATTCACATCGACATGAGGCCAAATCCCAGCTTGATAGCGCTCGAATAAAGGGTTGGTTAAATCAAAGAACTGGCTGTAAAACTGCCAAAAGCCCATAGCTAAACTGGTTTCTTGGCTCATTTGCGCATAAAGCTGAATAGGCACAATAAACCAAATGCCAAACAATAAAGGCAGTAATATTTTTACACTTCGTGTAGTTAAAAACATACCTAGACTAAAGCGCGCAACAATAAAGCGCAGCGCCACACCTGAAATAAACCAAATTAATCCCATCCGCCATGGCGACAATAAAAGCATGACGTTTTCAATACCGCTGGATAAGTACTGACTTTTAAAATGAAAGCCCCAATTTTCACTGTATAACATGCCGGTGTGGTAAAAAATTAATAAGCCAAAGGCAAGTACTCTCAGCCAATCTAAATCATAACGGCGAGATGGTAACTCTTCACCTTGGTTAAACACATTTAACCAAGGTTTTAATAGCGTACGTGTTGTATTTTTAATGACTATTTTAAGATTCATAGAAGATTTAACTTATGAGTAATTAATAACAACTATGGACAACACACCGTGTTAAGCAATCATAAAAGGCTTATAAAACAGTCAATAGGGATAAACGGTGGATATCAGGGATGATATAAACTTGGTGTTTTATCACTCTCTTGCTAGTCTAATTGCGGTCTTTTAAAGAGTTACAATAATAATGATCACTTTATCGCACTTTCAGCGCTATCAAACTTGGTACGCGGCTTTATTTTTATGTAGTTATATTTTTATAAACAACACCATTAATGCCAGCTCAAATATTATGGAAGCCCAACGTGATGGCGCACTTCCTTTTATGCTCTGGGAGCCCTTTGTGTGGGAATACTCGAGTGCTATTGGCACTTTATTATTGTTTCCGGCTTTAGTTTGGTTATTAAAAGCTAAGCCCTTTAATTGGCAAAAAATCTCTCATTCAATATTACTGTACTTAGTAGCGAGCATTGCTTTTTCGTTATTACATATTGGTATTATGGTCGCTATCCGCAAACTCATTTACACCGTGCAGGGTATGCAATATGACTTTGGGTTAGTGTGGTTTGAGTTACTTTATGAATACCGCAAAGATTTGTGGGGATTCTTATTTTTGATTATTGTTATTAAAACCTATCAATATGTCGTGAGCCAATTAACAGGTGAAGCAGCCCCGATCAGTCAAGGCGAAGATACTGCTGAACATGTAAACTTAGACAGGCTACTGGTAAAAAAGCTGGGAAAAGAATTTATTGTTCGCGTAGCAGAAGTAGATTGGCTTGAATCAAATGGCAATTATGTAAATCTACATATTGGCGCTCGAATTTACCCTTTTCGTGCAACCATGACACAACTTATAACTCAGTTAGAGTCACAAGGATTTTGCCGCATTCACCGTTCTCATGCGGTTAGATTAGACGCGGTTGAATCAATCACACCATTAGCAAGTGGCGATAGTGAAGTAAAACTTACAACAGGAAAAGTACTTAACTTATCGCGTCGCTATAAAGATCAATTTAAGGAACTGTTAAATTCAACTACAAGTCATTCTTAACTCACGCTATGTTAAGCTAACCTACTTTAGGTTAGCCGCATTCATTTTTTCGGAGTAGTTTAGTACGTGCCTTTAAATCGATTTATCCGCATTTTGCCATTAGTGTTAATTTTATCCGGTTGTGAAACCACACCCGAACAGCCCTCTTCACAACCTGATATTAAAGCTAACCCAAATATTGTTGTTAAAGAACAGAACGAAAGTATTGAGCAAATAGCTCCCTTAAGTCCTCAGAAACTCGATGATGTGTGGCAGCGCATCCGAGCGCAGCTTACATTTGCCAATTCTAGCCACCCAGATGTACAACAACGCATTGCATGGTATTTATCTCACCCAAATTACATGGATGAAATCAGTCGCCGTGCTGAGCCTTACCTTTATTATATAGTCACAGAGGTTGAAAAGCGGAGCTTACCCATAGAATTAGCATTAATGCCGCTAATTGAAAGTGACTTTGATGCCAGTGCCTATTCGCACAAGCATGCATCTGGACTTTGGCAATTAACGCCTGCCATTGCTAAATATTTTAAAGTGCAAATATCCCCTTGGTATGATGGCCGACAAGATGTTATTGATAGCACTCGCGCAGCGCTGGATTTTATGGAGTACTTGTACAAGCGCTTTGATGGTGATTGGTATCATGCAATAGCAGCTTATAACTTAGGTGAAGGCCGTGTACTTAGAGCAATTAGTAATAATAAAAAACAAGGCAAACCCACTGATTTTTTCAACTTAAAACTGCCCAAACAAACCAGTCAGTACGTGCCAAAATTACTAGCTGCGGCACAACTTTTAAAAAGTAATAAAATGGTCTTTCCACCCATCAGCAATCAACAGACTATAGTAGCCTTACCCGTCTCTGGTGCAGTTATTTTAGATAACCAAGAAGAATGGCGGTCATTAGAGGGGTTAAACTATGGCGTTATCCGCTTTCCTGCGGTCATTGATGCGCCTCACATTGTTGTGCCAGCGAGTAAACAAGCCGAATTTAAGAGTATGTTGGCTAATCAAAAAGAAAACGATTACAGCCAATGGCAGCATTACACAATTCAACCGGGGGATAGTTTAAGCGTGATTGCAAAACGTTATGCAATCAGCGTTAAACAGCTAAAAGCGTTTAATAATTTGAAGACTGATCGCATCCGCGCTGGTAAGAAATTAATACTGCCGATGCTGGCAGATCAACAGGTAGAACACTTAGTAAAGTCAGGCGAAAGTTTATGGAAAATAGCCAAACGCTACAACGTCAGCATTACCAAGCTAAAACAATGGAATAACCTGTCGCGAGATCGTTTGCAAATAGGTGAGAAGTTAACGGTGTTTTTATCTAATAGCTAAGTGAAAGGGGGCTGGCAAAGCTGTCAGCCCCTTTCAATTAGGTGGTTTTAGTTTGTTTCATCGTCTTGCGCGTGCCTGCCGTACCAGTTTACTCTGCGCGTCAACATCATTATTAAACTGAGTACCACGAACACCAGTACACTGCCCATTAATAATGCGTAATCCTCTGCACTGAGTAATCCGTATAAAAGACTATAGATAAATAACACCCCACATAAGAATAGCCCTCCATGTTTGCTATTTTTAAGCATACCCGCAACATAAACACTCAATAGAATTGCTGATGCAAGCGCCGATAATAAATACGCAATATTAAAGCCCAAGTGCTCACTAAGTGAAATCAGTAGTAAATAAAATACCGCTAAAGCAAGCCCGACAAAACCATACTGTACAGGGTGTATAGGCTCATCACGCAGTACCTCGAGCAAAAAGAAACTCGCAAAAATAAGTACAATAACCAAGATGGCATAATTACTTGCTCGATAATTTTTAAGGTAGTGATTAACACTATCGACTAAATTAACTCCCATGTTACGTTGCTTGAACAAGGTGCACTCATTACGAAATAAACACTGGTTAAATAGCTCTTTTAAATTGGTCGCAAAGTAATTGGTTTGCCAACTCGCAGAAAAGTCCTGTGCCGAAATTGCTGACTCGATAGGCAGGTAATTCCCTACAAAACTTGGGTGTGGCCAATCGGCTTGCATTGTCAATGAGCTGTTTTTACCAACCGGTGCAAATGAAAGTTGACGCATACCCTGCAGATTTAAGTCTATTTGATACGGCAGTACCTCACTTTTGCGAATGGTTTCATAATCAAGCTCTACACGAATCCCTTGTGGTAACTGATCTAGCTGGGTACCGGGTAGTAGTTCATAACTTCGCTCGTTAACATTAATGTGTGATCCTTGTCCTATCCCTCGGATATCAGAAATGGCTAAAATAAGGTTGAGGCGTTTTATCTTTTTGTCCGCTAAGACAGCTAATGCACTCGTTTTAAACCGCCCTTCAAATTGGTTCTGTGAACGATATAACAACGCTTTATAAATACCACGGTACTTTTCAAATGTTGCTAGATTACTACTGACATTGAGCGATTCAGGTAAAAGCGTCATATTCATCAATTGCTCGCTCGTTTTACCATCAACCGTAACTGTTTCTAGGTACTGAGCATGAATAAATGGGCCAATAACCTGCTGTTCATCACTGCTACTCTTAGCTATATCAGCCTGAACTTGCTGCTGCAATTCTGATCGCTCATCAATTAGGTTTTGGATCATAAAGATAGGGATCAATAACAACACGATAAGCCCTATTATTATGATCAGTTTGGTTTCTATTTTTTGTTTCACTGTTATGTACTCCATCTATTACATAAGCATAGAGTAACGAAGCTATATGGATTTACTGAGGTGCTTAGATGGAGCTTTTATGGAGTAGGCATATTTATATGAACACGGACGCCATTTTTAGTATTTTTTATGTTGAGCTGCCCTTTATGTAATTTAACGACCTGCTCAACGAAGTTTAGTCCTAATCCAGTGCTTTTTTTACCATTGGCTCTAGGTAGTGAATAAAACCGTTCTGTGATGCGTTCAAGGGCATAATCTGGGATACAAGGCCCCGTGTTATCAATATAGATTTGAACATAGGATGGCTCTTGTATTACCTGAATGTGAATCTCTCCCCCCTCGTTGATAAAGTCCAATGCGTTATCAAAAATATTGTATAGCGCTTGTTGAATTAGAAATACATCTCCTAAACACACACTGCTAGGGTCGCAGCTAATTACTACTTGTACATTTTGCGTTGTGGTTCTGGCAATAAAAGAATCTTTAATTGCTTCAAATAAAGGTTTTACAAACACCTTCTTTCGCTGTTCAAGTTCAGGAAGCTGCTCTAATTTGGTAAGCGTAAGCAGCTTATCTATTAGCTGCTGCATTCTCACTGTTTCAGACTCAATATTATTTGCAAATAACTGTTTTTTATCTGTGCTTAGGGGAGACTGTAAAATCTCGCTTGCACCTTTGATTGCAGATAGAGGACTTTTTAATTCATGAGTTAGTGTTTGAACATAATGCTCAACGTAACGTTTGCCATCTAACTGATTGCGCATTTTTTCTAGCGCATCACTTAACAAGCTATATTCATAAAAAACTCTAAACCTTGGTTTAGATGCTTTTTCACCTCGCCCCATTTTATCCGCATAGTTTGCCAGCTTATACAAGGCACCATTGATTCGCCAGGCAATCAATGCTCCAACCATTAATGCCAAAATACTCATCACGACTAACCAACTTAATACACGGTACTTAGACATGTTTATAAAAGGTTGTACAGAGCGATTGGGCTTAGCCACAGTGACTGACCCAATAATATTACCATTATCGATTATGGGCGCAGCAACATGCATGACGGTTGAAAGTGGGTCATCTTGAGCAGTTGCGGTCGAGCGAGCACCGTACTCTCCCCGTAATGTGAGATAAACATCATTCCATTGTGAAAAATCTTTTCCTATATCTTGCTGCCAAGAATCAACAACAACGATTCCCGCAGCATCCGTAATATATATACGGTGATTTGTCCCTTGTTTATTTACCCCCCAGATTTTTGCATTTGGTTGCCTGCTGCCATACGAGTTAACCACATTAGTAAAGTGGCTTTGTGACAGCGTACCACGAGCTAAATCATCTCGCGCCATCACTGCAAGTAAATTAGCCATATCAACCAAGGTTTCCTCGGTAACCTGACGAACTGTGGGCTTAATCTCGCGCATAACCGTTGAACTAACTAAGTAAGTCGTTAGTATCACGAGGATAAAATAAAGCAAAAACAATCTCAGCCCAAGCGGGATTTTAGGCCAACGCTTTAAGCGAGCTAATGAATGCGTGGAGCGTTTAAATAGGTTCATAAAAATAACCAAAGCCTCGCTTAGTATGAATCATGGGCTCATGACATACAGCGCGTAATTTATTTCTAATGGCTTTGATATGGCTATCAACATTGCGGCTATATACACTGTCTTGGCATAGTTGTGCTGATGATAGCAGTTGCTCTCGAGAGAATACCTGCTTAGGGGATAACACTAGCTTATCAAGCAATTTAAACTCTAAAGCCGTTAAATTTAACGGGGTGTTATTGAAGTAGTAATCAAAATTATTACTGTACAGACCTGATTGCTCAGTAAAAGTATTTATTTGTGTTTCTCTGACAGCATAAGGCTTTAAACGAAGTTTAACGCGAGCAAGCATTTCTCGAGGGCTAAAGGGTTTAGTGACATAGTCGTCTGCGCCAATCTCTAATCCAACAACGCGATCGATTTCATCGTTGCGCGCAGTTAAGAAAATGATGGGTAAAGAAGAAAATTCGCGAACTTGCTTACATAGCTCAAAACCATTTGCATCAGGTAAACCAACGTCTAAAATCAGTAAATCTATCTGTGTAGCTTTAATATAACTAAGACCAGCCCCTGCGGTATCGAACCAAACGACGCTAAAGCCATCCATCTCGAGCGTATGAATCAAGGTGTCTGCAATTGCTTTTTCGTCTTCAATGATCACTATCTGCGCCGTTGCCATACAACTTATTCCTTTACTACAACCTAATAAACACGCTTATAGTTACAGTAAGTAACAAGTCAGTCAATATCCTTTATAAGGATGCTCTTTGAGCACAATGAAGTGGTTAGACACTTTATTTAAATTAGAGGTGAAATTTTTACAGCCTAAGACCCTCTAGCTATTTCACTTCCCTGCAGATACAAAAAAGCCCGATTCGAAAGAGTCAGGCTTTTTTGTATTTGGAGCCATTGTGCGCTACGCAGTAGGATGACCTACTTTCATACACTTGATGTTCTTTAATGGAGATGCACTTAGCTCTAGACTGGTCGTGGCGTTCTTTTATCCGTGGGGTTCTAGATACTCAACCCACGACGCTGTGCAGCTGATAGCTGACGGCTGACGGCTGACGGCTAATACTTTCACTTTCCTGCAGACGTAAAAAAGCCCGACTCTTTCGAATCGGGCTTTCTTGTATTTGGAGCCTGGTAATGTCCTACTTTCACATAACAAATGCTA